>JABJEE010000294.1 GCA_018665005.1 Flavobacteriales bacterium | reverse complement strand
CTTTTCCTGAAAAGAACTGAACATCATCCATTATCAATACATCAATCATTTGGTAAAAATGAACAAAATCATTTGTTGATTGATTTTTGATCGCATCTATAAATTGATGAGCGAATTTTTCCGATTGCACATACAATACTGTTTTGTTAGGAAAATTTTCTTTGACAGAAATACCTATTGAATGTGCCAAATGCGTTTTACCTAGACCTACACCTCCGTATATCAATAACGGGTTAAATGCCGTTCCTCCTGGCTTATTAGCAACTGCAAAACCAGAAGCTCTGGCCAAACGGTTATATTCACCTTCAATAAAATTATCAAAGGTAAAAGCTGGAATCAAATTTGATTCTATATTTAATTTTTTGAGACCTGGAATAACAAATGGATTTCTAATTTGCTTTTCATTTCCGCTTATCGGAACATTCACAGGTGAATTTTTTAAAGAGTTCGAACTTTGTGCAGGTATTTTAACCGTATAAGGATTGGTCGACTTATTGTTGTTTTCCATAACAATACTATATTCTAAACTTCCCTCGGTTCCAAGCTGTTTTTTCACCACCTTTCTTAACAAAGTGATGTAATTTTCTTCTAACCACTCGTAAAAAAAATAAGAGGGCACCTGAATTGTTAATATGTTTTTTTCTAGCTTAACAGGAACGATTGGTTCAAACCAAGTTTTATATGCTTGAAGAGATATATTATCCTTGATGATTTTTAGACAGGATTCCCATGCCCCTTCGTGGTTTTTACTCATAGCAGACTATTTCTAATTTGGTTTAAAACTCTTTTTTTTCCGCCTTTTAGCGTGTCGAATATCTTAGGACAAATATTCTCATAAAAAAGTTAAAAAAAAACCTGAATTGCTATTGACTTTTTGAAAACTTTTGTTAAGTGAAAGAAGCAGTTTCAGTTTGATTCGAGTTTTGTTATACTAATCTAATATTTATTTAGCTTTATCGAAAGAAAAAACACAATTAAATGGCTTCTTCTCAAATAGAAATTAGAATTAGATATGGTGAGACGGATCAAATGGGTTTCTGTTATTACGGGAATTATGCTCAGTTTCTCGAAGTGGCTAGAGTTGAGACGCTCAGAGAAAAAGGAATCTCTTATAAAGAGCTAGAAGAAAAAGGAATTTTATTACCCGTAAGAAACTTCTCTATTAAATATATTGCACCCGCAAAATACGATGATGTGATTCAAATCAAAACCGAAATCAGCGACATTAAAAATTCACAAATCATTTTCAAGTATTCTATTTATATAAAACAGAAATTAATTGCAACAGCAGATACGGAACTTGTTTTTGTTTCAAAAGAAAATTTTAGACCCATAAAAGCGCCTGATGATTTTAAGTCATTAATGGATCACATCAATGAATAAGAATAATATGCAAGAAGTAACAAATTCTTCTCCCTTCAAAATATCATATCCTAAAGGAAAAAAAACAAACATCCTAATAAGTATTCCTCATTGCGGAACCGCTTTTCCTAATGAAATAATTGATCATTATGATCAATCGAAAATCCCAAAACCTGATGATACTGATTGGTTCCTTGAAAAACTATATGACTTCGCTAATGAATTAGGTATTACAATCATTGAAGCCGTCTATTCTCGATGGGTTATTGATTTAAATAGAACACCGCAAAATAAAAGCCTCTACAATGACGGTAGAATTATTACAAGTCTTTGCCCCGTGACGGATTTTTTAGGAGACTCTATTTACACCTCTACTAATGATGAACCAAATGAAGAAGAAGTACAAAGACGACTCCAAGTATATCATGAGCCATATCACGAAAAAATTGACTTGATCCTAAATGAGCTTAAAAATGAATTTGGAAATGTTCTTTTTTGGGACGCACATTCGATTAGACGAAATGTAAATACCATTCAAAAAAATGATTTTCCAGACTTGATCTTAGGAAATAATGATGGCAAAACTGCTTCATTAAAAATAATTGAAACCACTTTGAATTCTCTCAAACAAAGTAAGCTTTCGGTAGAACATAACCATCCATTTAAAGGAGGATTCCTTACCCGCTCAAAAGGAGACCCTGAAAACAACATCCATGCCCTTCAACTAGAAATGTCAAAAGACCTTTATATGTCCAATAATGAAATGGATTACGACAACACCAAGGCGGAAGACATAAAAAGAACTTTGATAAAAACATTTAAAAATTTAATCACTTTAATGAATGAATGAATTTGCTTTTAAAGGCATTCTCCAAAAAGAAGGCTGGGTTGATAATGTAATCGTTAAAACTGATGATCATGGAATTATTCTTTCCATCAATTCAGAAGTGGAAAGCAGTATGAACTACAAAGGATTTGCATTACCCGGATTTCAAAATGCACATTCCCATGCCTTTCAATACGCAATGGCGGGGTTGGCAGAACTCCATTCCGTCGCTCCTGGTCAAAACGACTTTTGGAGCTGGAGAAACAGCATGTACAGGCTTGCGCTACACATTTCACCAAAACAATTGGAAGATATTGCAGCTATGCTCTACAAAGAAATGTTGAGAAATGGATACACTCACGTTGCTGAATTTCATTATTTACATCATGATCAACAAGGGAATCATTATACTCAATTATCAGAAATGAGTGAAAGATTGATGGCTGCAGCCCAAACCGCTGGAATCAAAATAACGCTTGTTCCTATCTATTATGAAAAAGGCGGATTTGGAAAAGACGCAGAAAAGGAACAATGCCGTTTCATTTCAAAGTCATTTGAAGATTACATGAAGCTTTTTGAGGCTTGTGAAAAAAGCGCTCTAAATTACGACCATGCGAATGTAGGCTATGGCATTCATTCTTTAAGAGCGGTTGAATTTGAAAATATAATTCAACTATGTGAAGTTAAAAATAAAAATACTCCTCTGCATATTCATGTTTCAGAACAGCTAAAAGAAATAGAGGAATGTCTTGCGCATTCTGGGCAAAGACCTATCGAATGGTTTGCAAATCATGTGAATCTTGATGAAAATTTTCATTTGGTTCATGCGACTCATTTGATTGACAAAGAAATAGAACAAATCACACAGGCAGGTTCTAATGTTGTTCTGTGCCCAAGCACCGAAGGAAATTTGGGAGATGGTCTGTTTCCTTTATCTAAATTCCTAAATAAAAATGGGAATTGGTCGATTGGAACAGATAGTCATATTGGTATTAATCCCCTCGAAGAAATTAGAATCTTAGACTATGGACAAAGATTAATTACGCACAGTCGAAATACTTTTGGCAATACCAATAGTGGAGATAATGGTCAAATTGCCATCGAAAGCGCACTAGTCAATGGAAGAAAATCCATGGGTAATGATCAAAAGGAATTTTTTGAAATAGGAAAACCACTTGACGGGTTGATTATTATGGACAATCACCCCTTAATTCAAACCTGCTCACAGAAAAACCGAACAAATACTATGGTATATGCCACAGACTCCTCGATGAACCTTGGAACCATAGTGAATGGTCAGTGGATCATTAAAAAAGGATCTCATTTAAACGAAAATATTGATTCAAATTTCATTAAAACAATGAATAATTTAAAAGTGAGATAAATAATGGAGTCAAAATTTCAAATTCAAATTTCTTTTTTTTAACTTAAAGAAGTATGATTGAAAACCTAAAATTGATTCGTGATTTCTTCCCTCTTGTACTGCTTAAGGGTCACCTGAAATATAATTTCTTTGGTCTATTGTATTGGGGATTATTATTCGCTATCATTTTTGAATCATTGGGTGCAAATTTCGGCGTTCCTTTTCTGTTTTTTTCGCCAGAATATCTCGGAGAAGTAAGCTTGTGGTCCTTTTTGCTTCTTGGGTTTTCTTTAGGCGGATTCACCATGGGATTCAACGTTTACAGCTATACAAAACTCGGACCAAGATTTCCTTTTCTTGTTGTGGTTTCAACACCCTTTTTTCGATTCTGCATCAATAATGCCCTTCTGCCTTTAATTTTCATTATAGTTTATCTTGTAAAGATGTCGAAATTCCAACTTAACGAGGAGTTCGCACCTGTATCTACCGTTCTTATTTACAACATCTTTTTTATTATCGGATTTTTACTTTTTATCTTACTGTCTATTCTATATTTTTTTCCACTTAGACGCAATAAAGATACTGATGACAATCTGCCTGAATCGAATCCTGTTTCCTCGCTAACCAATAAAGGTGCAGGTAAAAAATGGTACAATTATTTCCGCGAAAACAGAAAAAGACAAGTCTATTATATCGGAAGAAGATTTAAAATCTACAAAAGCAGAAGTGTTTCTCATCTCGATGAGCAAGTAATAAAGCAAGTTTTCTCTCAAAACCGAATCAATGCTCTTATTTTTGAAGTCATTACCATTTCGGCATTTTTAAGTTTGGGCTTCTTAAGAAACTACTACTCTCTTTTTGAGGTACCCGCTTCAATGAGTATTATAACCCTACTGACCATAATTGCAATGGCTTTTGGGGCATTGTCTTCTTGGTTTCATAGGTGGGCTTACCCTGCTATTTTTATTTCAATCATTGCCATGTCATTCATATCAAAGCATTTTGATCTGTTTCGATATACCAGCTATGCCATTGGAATGGATTATTCCAAGGATAAGCTGGTCGAATACAATCTAAAAAACATCAGAGAAAAACACAAGTTGTATGGTGACTCAACAGAATCAGATCATGCGATATCGACCATTCTTGAAAATTGGAAGAATAAATTTCAAGAAGAAAAACCCAAGCTCGTTATACTCAACACTTCTGGAGGAGGATTAAGAAGTGCTTTATGGACTTTCACGGTTCTATCAAATTGTGATGAAATTCTAGATCAGAAACTCAGCAAGCACTTGCAAATGATTACTGGTGCTTCAGGAGGAATGGTTGGGGCCGCATTTTACCGTGAACTCATTTTGAGAAATACTCTTGGTGAGATTGATAATAAAAACGAACAGGTCTATAAAGACATGTTGGGTAAAGACCTTTTAAATAAACTTTCCTTTTCCGCATCTACGAGCGACTTGTTTATGAGATATAAACAAATGGAATACAACGGTAAAAAATACACCCAAGAAAGAGGCGCCGAATTTGAAAAACAGCTTCACCAAAACTTAAATAATTATATAGAGCATCCATTAGGTTACTACAAAAATCCAGAATTAAATAGCCAGATTCCATTGATGATTTTCAGCCCGACTATAGTGAATGATGGACGAAGAATGCTGATGTCTTCTCAAAACTTGAGTTTTCTAATTCACGACAATAAGAGCACATCTTATGAGAACATCGACTTTCAAACGTTCTTTAGTACGAATAACCCGCAAGAAATGCGATTCTCAAGTGTCTTGAGAGCGAATGCTACATTCCCTATTATTATGCCTATGATGGGGATGCCAACTGTTCCAGAGATTCAATTAATGGATTCTGGAATTCGAGATAACTATGGAGGCAAAGTAACTGTCGACTATCTTTTTGCTCTTAGTGAATGGATAAAGAACAACACCTCAGGCGTTGTCATAATAGAAGTCAGAGATACCAAAAGAATCATGCAAAACGAACATTACAAACAGGTTTCTTTATTAGACAAAATATTATTGCCCTTTGGAAATGTATACAATAACTTCACGAGAACACAGGATCTTGATCAAGAACAACTTATGAAGATGTGTAGCGAAAGCTTCACGTTTCCATTTGAAAAAATAACATTCAATCTACGAGAAGACTATAACGAACGTATTTCGTTGTCTTGGCATCTGACAAAAAGGGAAAAACAAAAAATAAGTCTTGCTTTTGGAAGCACGGAAAATCAAATGGCATTAGATCAACTAAAGTCGGCCCTAAAACCAAAAATAAAAAAGGAGACCGAAGTCTCCTTTTAATCATTAACCTGTAGCAAAGTTAATTTAGATTCATAGCATTTAACGCAATTAACCTAAAAGGGTTTCATATTCAATTAACAATTGTGCATTGAAAAACAATTTAGTCGTGATTATAAGTAAGTGAACACATAGATATATTTGTTTTATGGGTAATCACAGTCCATCAATAAAAGCTTTGGTCAAATTAATTGACGATCCAGATGAAGATATTTTTCTTCATGTTCGTGATGAGTTAATCAAATGTGGAAGCAAAGTAATACCTTACCTTGAAAAATCTTGGGAAGACGACTATTACGGCCTTGTATTCCAAAGCAGAATTGAAAATGTCATACACGACATTCAGTTTGAAGACATCAAAATCGCACTAGAAAAGTGGAATGATTGTGCCGAAAAAGATTTACTTGAGGGCGCGATTATTATTGCCAGATATCAGTACCCAGGATTAAACGAAGCCGAAATACGGGATTATATTCAAAGCTTAAGAAGAGATGTTTGGCTTGAATTAAATGATCACTTAACTGCTTTTGAACAAGTGAAAGTGTTTAATCGCATATTCTTTCAAGAACATAAATTACATGGCGACAGCAAGAATTATCACTCTCCCATAAATTCCTACATCAATACAGTTATCGAAAGTAAAAAAGGCAATCCATTAAGTATTTGCTTAATCTATAGTATCATTGCCCAATCGCTTGACCTTCCAATTTATGGTGTAAATCTCCCAAATCATTTTGTCTTGGCCTACATAGATGAAAGAGGTTCTGGAGCAATGATTAATGAACAAAATGAGTACGGGGTTCTCTTTTACATCAATGCTTTTTCTAATGGTGTAATATTCAACACCAATGAAATCAAACAATTCTTGGATGAACTCAAATTTGAACATCGTAGAGAATTTTTTGAACCCTGCTCAAATTCTGCCATTATAAAAAGAATGCTGACAAATCTCATTACTTCGTTTCAGAAGGTTGGAAATGAAGAAAAAGTGGACGAATTAAAAATATTACGAAACATCATCGTAGGTATTTAAGCTCAATTTTATTGGTTTCTTATCTTTGCTTTATGAATTACAATTTCACATCGCAAGAGCGTTTTATACGATACGCCAAAATTGACACAACCGCTGACCCAGAATCGGATACATTTCCATCTTCTTCGAAACAAAAAAACCTAGGAAAACTATTAGTAGAAGAGCTCAACCAGCTTGGTGTTCAAGATGTAGAGATGGATAAATACGGCTATGTATTAGGTACAATCCCTTCCAATTCAGAAAAAGAAAATATTCCTACGATTTGTTTTTGTTCTCACATGGATACCGCTCCCGATTGCAGCGGAACCAATGTAAAACCCATCGTTCATTATAATTATCAAGGAGATCCAATTGTTCTTCCTGATGACCATACACAAGTGATTGAAACAAAAAAACATCCATATCTACTCAAGAAAATAGGAGATGATATTATAACGGCTAGCGGAGAAACACTTTTGGGCGCAGATGACAAAGCAGGAATTGCCATTATAATGGACTTCGTTCAACATTTAAAAGAAAATGAAAGTATCATTCACGGACCGGTCAAAATATTATTCACTCCAGATGAAGAAATCGGAAAAGGTGTAGACTTTTTGGATATGGACAAATTAAATGCCGATTTCGGATACACATTAGATGGAGGGCCTGTAGGTTCAATTGAAGATGAATCATTTTCTGCAGACGGACTAAAGGTCATTATTAATGGTATAAGTGCACATCCAGGATATGCAAAAAACAAAATGATTAATGCCATTAAAATAGCATCACAACTTATCACCTCACTTCCCCAAAACACCATGACTCCAGAAACAACGGAGAAAAGAGAAGGTTTCATTCACCCAATGTCTATTACAGGAGGCTTAGAGCAAGCAGAGGTGGATTTCATTATCAGAGATCATAAGACCTCGAAACTTGCAGAATACGAAACTCTTATTGAAGAAACAATAAAATCAATTTCGGAAGCAAATCCTGGTGTTACTTATCAAATAGAGGTAACTGAGCAATATAGAAATATGAAAGAAATTTTAAATGACTTTCCTCAAGTTACTGCTTATGCTGAAGAAGCGATGAAGAACGTTGGGATTGAACCCTATTGTGATTTGATAAGAGGAGGAACAGATGGATCCAGACTTTCGTTTATGGGTATGCCTTGTCCAAATTTATTTACCGGAGAAATGGCCATCCATTCTAAACACGAATACGTTGTTGTTCAGGACATGCAAAAGTCAGTTAAAACCATAATAGAGTTGATTCAAATCTGGGAAAAAAGACATGAGTCATAAGCTGATTATAAAAGAAATAAAAAACAAAAACTTTCAACCCATATACTTTCTACATGGAGAGGAACCCTATTTTATTGATGCTATAAGTGATGCGATCATCGCCAATTGCCTTGAAGAACATGAAAAGGGTTTTAACCAGAGCATTATATACGGCAAAAGCGCTGAGCCAAATATGCTTATTAATGAGCTCAAGTCATTTCCTATGGGAAGTGAAAAAAGATTGGTCGTTTTAAAGGAAGCCCAGTATTTCAAGAAAATAGAAGAACTCTGTGCATATCTTGAAAACCCAAATCCTTCAACCATATTTGTTTTGTGCTACAAATACAAAAAATATGATCTTAGGAAGAAAGCACTAAAACTAAGCGCAAAAAATGGCCTTGTCTTCCATTCACAAAAGGTCAAGGAATACCAATTAAATGAATGGATTCAAAATCATATCCGCAGTGCTGGCTATTCCATTACTTCTAAAGGCACCATGCTTATTAATGAGTTTATCGGTAATGATCTTGGGCGAATTGTCAATGAAATTAAAAAGCTAGGTATTGTAATTGATAAAGGGACTCAGATAACAGAAGCGCATATTGAGGAAAATATTGGCATTTCAAAAGACTATAACGTTTATGAATTAACAAATGCTATTTCTGCATTAGAATTGAACAAGGCTTATCGGATTATTAATTATTTTGAATCAAATCCTAAAGCCGCATCATTGGTTCAGGTCATTTCTTCTTTATTTACATTTTACACGCAAATTCTTAAAATACATTTTCTGAAACAAGGGTCCAGAGAGGCTATTGTTAAAACACTTCGTGTACACCCTTTTGTCGCAGGTGAACTTATGAAGGCAAAAAGCAGATATAGTCCAAAGAAAATTGCAAAGAATATGGAAATCCTTCAAGATTTCGATTTAAAATCAAAAGGGTATGGAAATACCAGCTCTACCCCATCTGATTTAATGAAAGAACTCGTATTTAAATTGGT
>JABJEE010000293.1 GCA_018665005.1 Flavobacteriales bacterium | reverse complement strand
GCCCTAACGAGTGCATACACATTAATCTCTTGGATTCATATGCAGTTTTTTAATTCAGCGGTAATTAATTCATATGAGCTGAATGCGATTTTTTACAATGAATTCTTTACCATTTTGATTTTAGCTGATGTCTTTATTTTATTGCTCTCATTTCAGTATACGGAACGGTATTCTCAGCTCATTCGAAATACCGGTTTTGTAATATGTACCATACTAATTCGATTATCCTTTTCTACAAATGGATTGACGAATATTGTCTTAATTGTGTCAAGTGTGATTTTTGGTTTATTGGTACTTCGCATATATCAAGCCACAGAGCATTTAGAACAGAAAATAGCTTGACCCCTAGTTATTTAATTTAAACTTTAAAATGTGGGATTAAAGCAATGTAATTATACTACCATCAACCTTAATAACATCTCCTTTGATGCATTTTGCCCGCCTTCTTAGTTCAATCTCACCATTCCTCAATACTTCCTCTGAATCTACAATCATTTTTGCATGACCTCCGGTTTGCGCAATACCCAGTGCTTTGAGCAATGCCAGAAGCTCAATATAATCGCCATTAATTTTAAATTCGATATTATTTCCCATTGAGTTCCATAGCTTTTAGTGTATTCATCATAAGTGAAGCAATGGTCATCGGACCAACTCCTCCAGGGACAGGTGTGATATAGCTCGTTTGTGGTGCGACTTCTGCAAAATTCACATCACCAACCAATCGCCAACCTCTTTCCCTTGAAGAATCACTTACTCGTGTCGTACCAACATCTATAATTACGGCACCGTCTTTAACCATGTCTTTTGTCACAAATTCAGGCTTGCCTATTGCTGCAACTAAAATATCTGCCTGAAGACAAAGTTCTTTTAAATTTTGAGTTCGGGAATGTGCCAAGGTAACCGTACAGTTTCCGGGGTTTGAATTTCTACTTAGCATGATGCTAAGTGGAGTGCCTACGATATTACTTCTTCCGAGAACTACACAATGCTTTCCGGAAGTTTCAATGTTGTTTCTTTTAAGGAGTTCCATGATTCCAGCTGGTGTCGCAGGTAAAAATCCAGGAAGGTTTAATAACATATTCCCAAGATTCATGGGATGAAAACCATCTACATCTTTATTAGGACTAATATGATCTGTTATTTTAGTTTCATTAATGTGTTTAGGTAGTGGAAGCTGAACAATAAATCCATCAATCTCTTCATTATTATTGAGTTCTTCAACCTTACTCAATAGCTCCTCTTCAGTAACTGAATCATCAAATCGAATCAACGAGCTTTCAAAACCAATTTCATCACATGCTTTAACTTTTGCTCCAACGTAAGACATCGAACCTCCATCATTACCTACCAGTACTGCGGCGAGATGAGGAATCTTCATATTATTTTGTTTCCGATTCGTTACAGCTATTTTTAGCTCTGCTCTAATCTCTTCTGCTGTTATCTTTCCGTTAAGTCTTTGCATGTGATTTTTTTACAAAGATAATAAGCCTTCTATTTACGAAGCAGTATTTCGTCGTATCTTTGTCAAAAACTATTCAACAATGAAAAATATATTTTCGGCTTTTTTAATATGTACATCTCTATTTACCTACGCACAAACTGAGTATAATGGATCAGAGATTGGTCTAGAACTTCATGGAGGGGCTTCAAATCTAGGAGGAACTTTTAGCGTTGGAATCAAATATGCCGCTATTTTTAATGAGAATTTTGCTGCAGGACCCTCTTTTCGTTTAAATAGAATTTGGAATAATAATCTTGGAGTATCAACAAGCGCTAACAATTGGGGCGGAGGGGTATGGGCTCACGCTAGATACAAAAATGTATTATTTGGAGGAGTAGAATTCGAAATGATTCGAAATCCTTATAATCAAATAAATTGGCAACTCGGGAATCGTAAATGGGCACCAACACTATTTATTGGAGGAGGTTTTTCAAAGGAATACAATCAAAAAGTAAGAATTAACCTTGGCATTTTTTATGACGTAATCAACGCTGAAAACAGTCCTTTTAGAAGTAGTTATACCATTCGTATTAAGGACAGTCAGACAGGTCAAGTTCAAAAGATACTTCCGATTATATATCGAATTAACTTTTTCTTTCCTATTGGTAATAAATCAAAGGAGGATAAATGAGAATAGGAATTGTATTATACCCTACGTTTGGAGGTAGTGGTGTTGTTGCTACAGAGCTTGGTAAGGCATTGGCAAAGAAAGGACACATGATTCATTTTATTACGTATTCCCAACCTGTAAGACTTGGGGGGTTTAAGGAAAATGTATTTTATCATGAGGTCTCGGTTTCAGATTACCCTTTGTTTGATTTTCAGCCTTATGAAACCGAGCTTGCGAGTAAAATGGTTGACGTAGTAAAATACGAAAAGCTAGACCTTATTCATGTGCATTATGCCATACCTCATGCGTCAGCAGCCTTTATGGCGAAGCAGATTTTGGCTACTCAAGGAATTTCTATTCCTTTCGTTACAACACTTCACGGCACAGACATTACTCTCGTTGGTAGAGATCCGTCCTTTGAACCTGTAATAACCTTTTGTATCAACCAGTCGGATGCAGTAACGGCTGTATCTGAAAGCTTAAAAGCAGATACTTTTAAGCATTTCAATGTGCAAAATGACATTCATGTGATTCCTAATTTTATTAGGCTTAATAAAGATTCTGCAAAAGAGGATTTGGCCGAGACACGCGGTTTGTATGCTAAAGAAAATGAACGTATTCTTTGCCATGTTTCAAATTTTAGAAAAGTGAAGCGTGTAGAGGATGTTATTAAGGTTTTTGCGAAAGTTATTAAATCTAGACCTTCGAAATTGATTTTTGTCGGTGATGGTCCTGAAAGATACCATTGCGAAATGTTATGTCGTGAGCTATCACTTTGTGAGCACATTTTATTCTTGGGTAAAGTAAGAGATACTTCACATGTCTTGAAAATTTCTGATGCATTTATGCTTCCTTCAGAAACCGAGAGTTTCGGTTTGGCCGCTTTAGAGGCTATGGCAGTTGGCGTGCCTGTCATTTCTTCTAATACAGGAGGGATACCAGAAGTTAACACTCATGGGTTTTCTGGCTTTTTGTCAAATGTTGGTGATGTAGAGGACATGGCGAAAAACACACTTCATGTTTTGGAAGAACAACACCTCAGCACATTTAAGCAAAATGCGAAAAAACAAGCAGAGAAATTTAGCCTTGAACAGGTTCTTCCATTATATGAGAAAATTTATAGTAAATTAGTTCAGTAATAAAGAGCTTTCTTTTTCACAATAAAGAACAAATATTTCCATTTTATAATGCCCGATAAAAATAAAATTGACGATTGGATTTCTTCAAGAAAAAGAAGACTTCAATCGCTTACTTCGGATTCGCTTTATCCATTAATTGTGAATGGAGATAAACAAGCTCTGAGTTCAGCTATAACCTTAATTGAAAGTCAAAACAAGAAAAATAAAATAGAAGGCAGAGCACTCATTGAAAAATGTGCATCATCAAGACCTAAGTCGTGGAGAATAGGGATCACTGGCGTTCCTGGAGTTGGTAAAAGTACGTTCATCGAGGCCTTTGGAAAAATGGTCATTGAGGCAGGGCATAAGTTGGCTGTTTTGGCAATAGATCCATCTTCAAATGTTTCAGGCGGTAGTATTCTAGGAGATAAAACCAGAATGGATTGGCTTTCTAATCAAGATAATGCTTTTATCCGTCCAACAGCGGCGGGAGGTAATTTGGGCGGAGTTGCACGAAATTCTCGAGATGCATTGGTTTTATGCGAAGCAGCGGGATTCGATGTTATTTTTATTGAAACAGTAGGGGTAGGGCAGTCTGAAACAATGGTTCATGATATGGTTGATTATTTCTTGCTGCTTATGCTTTCAGGTGCTGGTGATGAACTTCAGGGCATGAAAAGAGGGATAATGGAGCTTGCTGACACACTACTGATTACTAAGGCAGATTCTGGAAACGAAAAAAAATCCGAAATGGCCAGAAGAGAATATGCCAATGCCGTTCATTTGTTTCCGGCAAAAGAAAGTCAATGGGTAACCAATGTAATTACTACAAGCAGTTTAAATGGAAAAGGACTTCAAGATACATGGAAAAACATCGAAAGCTATTTCAATCAGATAACTCTCAATGGGT
>JABJEE010000292.1 GCA_018665005.1 Flavobacteriales bacterium | reverse complement strand
TTTAAATTTGAGACAGTTCTGCTTTATTGACAAAAACAATCTTGGAATAAATGACAGAACTAAATTCATGCGTCTTGGTTTGTTAACCGAGCAATTCTTTTTCAAGAAATTAAAAAGCATTCCAGGTATTCGTACAATTGCAAAAAACCTACAAATCATTCAGGACAATAAAACGGTTGGTGAAATAGATTGCTTGCTTCTTATGCATAATATGCCTATTCATGTGGAACTCGTATACAAATTTTATTTATTCGATCCGGCTATAACTGGCAACGAAATTGACAAATGGATTGGGCCTAATCGAAATGATTCTTTAAATCAAAAAATAAAGAAATTAACAGAAAAGCAATTGCCCTTAATTAACCACAAGAAAACCCAAGAAATTATTCATTCTTTAGGTCACAATTCCTCATCATTTGAGCAAGGTGTTAGTTTTAAAGCACAACTATTTATACCTCAAGGATTTGACGAAAAAAAAATAAAATTACTCAACCGCAAATGTATTATTGGCGCCTATATACGTCTGAATGAGATGAACGTATACGCTGATCATTCATTCTATATTCCTCAAAAGCTAGATTGGTTAATAGCGCCTCATAGTGATGTTAAGTGGCTCTCTTTTAAGGACTGCATAAGCGTTGTACAAGATCAGCATCTGTTGAAGCGCTCGGTAATGATTTGGATCAAATCAAAAACCTCCTTGAAAAAGTGTTTTGTTGTATTTTGGAATTAACAAGTTTTCAGCACATTAAAACGCATAACCAAAACCTACTTTATTGATGCCATTTGTGAAATTCTTTGAGGCTGCTCCAACATTTACACCATATTCATAATACAAAAAGAGGTTATTAAAATATAATTCAAATAATATCCCTCCCCGAAACCTTGGAAGATTAAAATCAGACACCTCTCTCAAAGTGTGTTTCTCATCATCGATTTCGTATATTGTTTTTTGAATTCCTGTCTTAAAATTAATTCCAGGAACTACGCCCATTCCTAATTTAAATTTATTTAAAAACCGAATATTACGTTTTAATACATAAAACATAATAGGGAAATTTATAGAACGAATTTTCACTCTATTAAAATTCGTATTTGAATATACATTAGGCTCAAAGGTAATGCCAGCATCACTTATATTCGCGTATTGATTTATCATATTAAAAGAAAACTCAGAATACTGAATTCCGATAGCCGCATCAATTAATTCGGGCTTTTTATTGAATCTGAATAAAAGTTTAATGTCATATTGAAGTCCACTTAAAAAGTTATCATAAATAGAGGTATTTTTTCTAAGATAGTTCGATCCCACACCGAATTGAACATTCCATAGCTTTGACGTATCTAGTAAGTGGAAATCCTTTATATACATTGATTTCACCAAAACAGTCAAAAAATCCTCCTCACCGCCGTGTTGAGCATGAATAGAAGTTGTTGCCATTCCAAACAATAAAACAAATAAAAATTTTTTCATTTATATTTTCATAAACTTTTACAAAAGCTGTGCCAAAGAGAGAATTAATTAACAAAAAAATAACATTATCAGACTGAATAGTTGTTTCTTTTTTTTGAATAAATGAGTCTATTTTGTATTTTTAAATAAAACCTTATGAAATCCATCATAGCTTGTTTTCTCGCTATTTTTCTTTTGCTACAATTCGATAGTTACTGTTGTGATTCAACTACCATTATTGCACACAGGGGCGTTTCTTCAATTGCTCCACAAAATACCTTGCCTGCTTTTCAATTGGGTATTGATCTTAATGTAGACTTCATTGAATTAGACGTGCAAAAATCATCTGATGATAGCCTTATGGTGATTCATGACCCAACTGTAAATGCCACGACAAGTTATTCTGGATTGGTAAGCTCATATACCTATAACGAGCTGAAGCAAATGGATGCAGGCTCATGGTTTTCTAGTGATTTTGTCGGTGTGGAAATACCAACTTTACACGAGGTGCTTGCGCTTGCACAAGGAAAAATTAAAGTCTGTGTCGAGCTTAAAGCAAGTAATATTGAAAGTCAAGCCATGCAAATGATTGAATCAATGGGCATGCTGAATGATGTAGTTATATTCTCATTTAGTCTTTCTCAGCTTCAAATTGTAAAAAATATCAATCCAAATGTTAAGGTGTGTTATCTATCTAGTTTAATGACCTCTGGAGATATTACAGATGCTTTATCCATCGATGCTGAATACTTGGGTGTAGGTCAAGATCCAAGTGTAGAAAATATCAATGCGGCAAAAGATGCAGGACTACAGATTTGGAATTACACCGTGAATGATGCAAGATCCATGCTCAATAAGATGTCAAAAGGGATGAGTGGTATTATAACTGATAATGCTCAGGACATGATAGGATTAAAGAGCTACCTTAGAAATGGAGGTTTGATAGCTCAATGGGCTTTCAATGAAAATTCAGGTACAACATCTACAGACGACAGCTTTAACGGGAATGATTTGAATGTGACTAATACTAATTGGATTACAGGAGTAAGTCAATCTGCGATC
>JABJEE010000291.1 GCA_018665005.1 Flavobacteriales bacterium | reverse complement strand
TTGCTTTATGGGCTGGGGATTTATGTTTTGAGGAAGGAGGTTTTTATAAAGTATTTGAAAGATATGTTGAGACACAGCTTGATGAAAACTTTGAAACTCAAGAATTTGAGATGACAAAAGAAATAATTGTGCCTAGGTATAAATTAATGGTGTCTACAATTGGACCAGCAACTCCATTTATAAATAAATTATTAACCAAGGGGATTTTAACAAAGGAGGATGAAAAATATAGATTTCTTTTTTCACCGTTATTTAAAATGAAGATTTATAAAAACTATTGTATGTTTTATACGAGCGAAAATATACCAAAGGTTATCCCTTCTGAGACAAACAAATTAAAATGGGAGTATAATGGTGTTTTATTTAATTTCGATATTGACAGCTCTGTAAATAACACATTATATGGAGGGGTGAAAATACCAGCTAAAGACCTTCTTGAAGGTTTTCCTCTTTAACTAAGCTGTTTTTGCTATTCTAGTTAAAGTTTTGTGTATGTGTGAGACACTGCATTTAAACTTCAGTGAAAGCTCTTTCAAACTTGTTTTCTTTTCTAATCTCATTTTATAGATCTCATTTTTATCAATTTCGGTTAATGGATCCGGTCTACCCATTGTGGAATTACCACCTTTAGGGCCATATTTGAGCCTTCTTTTGGTCCATAATTCACTATTGTCCCTTTTACCTGTTGCGAATCCAATTTTAATAGATTCACTATAACTCGACCATTTGAGGTTTTCTATATTATTGTTCTGTAAATTTCCGTCCAAGTGGATTACTACTTTGTTTTTTCTTGGTTTGGCATTTTTAATGAACATTGAAGCAACCAATTTGTGGGGGTATATTGTCTTTTTTTTACCTAAGTCATCAATTAAATCGGACATAAGAAAGCCGTTTCCAGGATGAATTCTTTGGGTCTTATTTTTTGATGAAAAATGAACAACGCGTCCGTTTTTAAATTTTTTAGTTCTTTCTAGAGACTTAATATTTCCATGACTAGAAATTTCATAGTCTGAAAAACCTTTTATTATTTTCCATAACTCCATGGTTTAGAAACAATAAACCAATTAAATAGTTCATTAGCTTAGGACAAATTCGAAATTTTCTGAATTTTGATGAAGTCCGTTAAGAATTTCATTTAATTCTTCAATATCATTTGAAATGACAAGCTGCATTTTGATATCCTTGAAATTCGAGATTCCCTTAAAATAATTGGAATAATGACGTTTCATTTCTGCGACGCCTAGCTTTGTTCCTTTCCATTTGATACTAGATGCTAGATGCTCTTGGACCGCTTCTACCTTTTCTTGAAAAGACGGACGTTTGTGATGTGTGTTGTGTTTAATATAATGTTTTATTTCTCTGAAAATCCAAGGGTTTCCAATACTTGCTCTACCAATCATGACGCCATCAACCCCATATTTGTTTTTATATTCTACTGCTTTTTCTGGCGAGTCGATATCACCATTTCCAAAAACAGGGATATTTAATCTTGGGTTGTTTTTTACAGCAGCAATTAATGACCAGTCGGCATTGCCTTTGTACATTTGTTTTCTCGTTCGACCATGAATTGAAATGGCCTCAATACCCACATCTTGAAGACGTTCGGCTACATCAACAATATACTTTGTGTTTTCATCCCACCCAAGTCGTGTTTTTACAGTCACGGGCAATTTGGTCGATTTCACGATTTCGGCAGTCATTTTGACCATCTTTGGAATGTCTTGAAGAATACCAGCGCCAGCACCCTTACAGGCTACTTTTTTTACGGGGCAGCCATAGTTAATGTCAATGATGTCTGGGTTGGATTGTTCCGTGATTTCTGTAGCTCTTTTCATGCTTTCAATGTCAGAGCCAAAAATTTGGATACCTATAGGTCTTTCTTTTTCGTAGATATCTAGTTTTTGACGACTCTTTAAGGCATCTCTTATAAGACCTTCTGAAGAAATGAACTCAGTATACATTAAATCTGCTCCAAAACGTTTACACAATTCTCGGAAAGGAGGATCACTAACATCTTCCATTGGAGCTAATAATAAGGGAAAATCCCCTAATTCTATATTTCGAATTTTAACCATAAATACTTTATTCCTGATTAATTGTTTTCAAATATGATTTAAGTTTCTGCTCATTTTCACCATTGAGTATCATCAACTTATCATCGGTGTCAATAATTATGTAATTATTTAGACCATCGACAATGGTTGTTTTGTTTGCATTTGTCTTTACGAGGCAATCGTTACTATTGAAAAAGTGAATTTCTTTATTGTTTTTTGAGTTCTTATTTTCATCTTTTTCTAGAAGATCTTTTAAACTTCCCCATGTACCTAAATCGCTCCAGTCAAAAGTTGAAAGGACCACAGAGGTATTAGGATCTTTCTCTAATATGGCATAGTCAATGGATATATCTTCACAATTTGAAAAGGTATTATTCAAAAAATCATTTTCCATTTCAGTATTGTAGGAATCAAGATTTTTAAAAAACATGTTGTAAAGCTCAGTTGAATGTTTTTTAAAGCTTTCCATTATGGTTACTGATTTCCAAACAAACATTCCTGAATTCCAATAAAAATTACCTTGTTCAATAAAGTTTATTGCGTGACTCAAATCTGGTTTTTCTCTAAATTGTTTCACCTTGGCAACGGAATTCATTGAGCCCTCTGATGCATCAAATTCGATATAACCATAACCCGTATCAGGTCTATTGGGTTTAATACCAAAGGTTACCAGGTTATTGGAGTGTTTAGCTTTTTCTATTCCTGTTTTTAAATCTTTAAAAAATTGTGCTTCATTGATGATGAGGTGGTCAGCAGGAGAAACCAGTAA
>JABJEE010000290.1 GCA_018665005.1 Flavobacteriales bacterium | reverse complement strand
GATAATAAGTTTCAAAAAAAACCAAAGGTTTCTCGTTGTCCTCTTTCCCACATGAAAGAACACTGGTCATTAAAATAAATATATAGGTCCACTTCAACATATCCTGTACTCAAATTTACAAAATCTAATCATTGGGGTCAACTCCTTTCGATTTACATGTCTCAAGATATTTAACTCGAACATCACCGATTAGCAATTCTCCGTTTTTATACAATTCTTTATGAACAATCTCTTGATTCTCGTTAAAATTAATCACCCAGCCATTTTTCAAACCATTTTTGTACCGAAATTCTTGAATGAAGACACCTTTTGTATTGTACTTACGCCAAACACCAGATGGCTGATCTAATTGATATTGACCACTCAATTTAACTCTACCTGTCGAAAACCGCTCTACATATGATCCAGATTTTAAGCTGTCTCTATATAAGGTTTCTGAAAGCACTTTTACATCGCCATTCTCTATCTGATTTTGGATATAAAAAGTGATTTTTTTTCCCTCTAATCTTCCATTCTTGAAGTTTTCCATTGACAGAATCAATCCTGCATTATTATAATTAATCCATATGGAATCTCTCTTTTGATTCAGATAAATGCCCTCAGACATGACTTCTCGGTTTTTAAAATAATAAGTAACAAAGGATTGGTTTTCAGTAATATGCTCAATTATCGCTCTTACTTCCGATGTAGGGTAATAATACCAAAATTGTCCAACAGGTTTGTCATTAACAAAAGTTCCCTTATACTGTAAAGCTTGCTTTGATTCGTCCCAATACTTCTTCCACTCACCTTGCTTCCTACCTTGATCATCAATACTATTTTGACCAAATGAAAATTGAAAAACACCAATAAATAAGAAAAGAAAAACCTTCATTGAAGCCATTTATTTAATTCCATTAATGATCCCACCTTAACATCAGGAATTGATGTGCTTTTTTCTAATGATTGAATGAGTACTGTTTTCATCTCAAGATTCTTGCCAAACTCAATATCAGAATCTGTATCTCCTATCATAATTGACTTTCTGAAATCAATATCCTTGAACTTGTGTTTAGCCAAGATTGCCATGTTAGGCAAAGGCTTTCTTGTCGAATGTGGAGCACCTCTCATCTCAGGAGCAACCAATACTAAATCAATCTTTGCTCCATTTTGAATTAGACATGATTCCATGTAATCGTGAATTTCCCTAACGCCATCAAGGGAAATCAATCCTTTGCCTATACATTGTTGGTTGGTAACCAAAACCACATGTTTAAATTTTGAAAATAGAGATTTGGAAGATTCCAATACCCCTTCTTTAAAAACGAAGTCTTTTTTATTTAAAATGTATCCTTCGAAATTCCGTTCATTAATAACACCATCTCGATCGATAAAGAGTGTCCAGGATGAATCCACATTCCAATTGAGCTTCATCTCAAATTTCTTTCTCTATTAAATATACATTTCTATGAGAAGAATTTCGGCCAATCAACTCAGATATGAAACCTGTCATGAAAAACTGGACTCCCACAATCATGGCGACAAGTGCAACGTAGAATTCGGTTCTATCTGCCAAAAGTCTCGCGGTCTTGTGAATAAAGATTTTATCTATTCCTAGATATAACGTTAATGAAAATCCAATAATAAACATCAAGGTCCCAAGTGCACCAAAAAAATGCATTGGTTTTTTACCAAATTTACCCATAAAGGCAACAGTTATTAAATCTAAGGGACCATTCAAAAAACGATTTAAACCAAATTTTGTGACACCAAACTTACGAGCCTGATGCTTCACTACCTTTTCACCAATATTTGTAAAACCAGCATATTTCGCAAGGGCTGGGACATATCTATGCATATCTCCATAAAGCTCAATACTCTTTATCACAGCGTTTTTATATGCTTTTAATCCACAATTAAAATCGTGCAAATAAATCCCTGTAATTCTGCGGGCTGCCCAATTATATAGCTTGGTGGGAATCGTTTTAGAAAGCGGATCGTGACGTTTCTTTTTCCAACCAGAAACAAGATCAAAATCCTTATGGATAATCATCTCATACAACTCAGGGATTTCCTCTGGAGAATCTTGTAAGTCAGCATCCATAGTAACCACAACTTCTCCAACACACATCTCAAACCCTTTTTGAAGAGCTGCTGACTTTCCGTAATTACGTTGAAATTTAATCCCTCTGACTTCTGTATGTTTTTTCTGTAATCCTTCAATCACATCCCAAGATTTGTCTTTACTACCATCATCGACAAAAATCACTTCGTAGGTATAAATATTAGACAAAACCCTTTGAATCCATGCAAAAAGCTCAGGTAAGGATTCCTCTTCATTAAAGAGTGGAATTACTATCGAAATTTGCTTTGACATATCCTTCAAATTTAAGTAATTCTTTACTGAATTACCGTCCTTTTCAGTTATTGTTTAATTATTTTTTTCTGTACTCCGTCGATTAAAACAAAATAGAAGCCACTAGACATATTTTTTAACTCAATAGAATGACTATCACTATAAATAATGCCGCTCTTCAACAAAATTCCATTAGGAGAAACAATTTTGTATCGTGAACCCAGTGAAGCACCTTTTATGACTGCACTCTCCGTTGTTGGATTTGGAAATATAGTAAACGTATTTGAATTTGTTTCTTCAATTCCCCATGCGTCTTCTACCCGAAAGAAATCGAATGCTGCTTCTGTAATATTTACGTGTGGTTCAAGATCAGAAATAAATACTTTCAATGTCATGGAATTTGTAATTGCTATCGAAGTTTGTTGAGGAATAATCAAGAAATAATCTTCAAAAACCATCGGATCACCTTGAG
>JABJEE010000289.1 GCA_018665005.1 Flavobacteriales bacterium | reverse complement strand
TTCAGACACATTAGATGTTTTATTCGGACAAAAGATGGATGATTTTAAGAGAATGAGAAGAATGCTCGGCCCTCTAGGAAAAGAACAGATAAGACTAAAAAACAGTATAAATGAGGAGCTACTGCAGCTCGAAAAACTGCATTCTGATATATCTAAAGGGTATGGAAAAAGGGAGTCATACAATGAATACATTCAATTTGAAAAAAATAAAGTCAATCAAATAAAGGTTCTTTATGATGAATATGTCAAGATGAGGGCACAGTTTTTGGAAATGTATAATGATCTTTATACTGAGCTAGACACTTTTAGTAAAAGTTTAGAAGTCAAACAATAGTTATGAAAAACTACTTAACCGTATTATTTATTGGACTGTTTTTTTCTGCTTTTTCTCAATCAGACTCAGATTTACAGCTCGCACAACACTATTATGGTCAGGGGTCTTATGATAAAGCTTTGGGATATTATGAGAAGATATATAATGAATCCCACTCGTTAGTCATCTTTAAAAAATATTTTGAATGCTTGATAGAAACCAAGGATTATAAAAGAGCAGAAAAAACGCTAAAGAAAGAAATTTCAAAGTCCCCGAATAATTTGGATTTAAAGCTTCAACTTGCCGCATTTTATTCTGATCAAGATCAAACGACTAAGTCCAATAAGCTCTATACTGATCTCATAGAAACCAGAAGGGAGTCGCCATCACAATGTATTTCACTATTTAATTCGTTTTTGGTGATGTCAAGGCTAGACCTTGCCCTAGAGGTTTTGACAGGGGCAAAAAAGAAGTTTAAAAGCTATCCGTTCAACTTTCAGGAAGCAGACCTTTATGCTCAAAAACAAGAAAAAGAAAAGATGATAAACGCATATCTTTCTTTATTGGAAAAACATGAATATTATCAAGAAGCCGTTCAAAAAGCCCTTTTAAGGCGTCTTAATCTTGAAGGCGAAGACACTAAAGAATTCGTTCTGCTTAAAGTTGCCCTTTTTGAAAGAGCAAAAAAAGAGAATTCAGGTGTCGTTTTTTCAGAGATGCTAATTTGGCAATATTCACAAATTGATAACTTTTCTGGAGTATTTAATCAAGTTGCGGCTGTTGATATTAGGACAAAAGCCAACGGTGAAAGACTTTTTAATTTTGGAATGGTGTGTCGCGAAAACAAAGACTATGAAACAGCAATTCGTGCTTTTCAGGAATCAATAACCGTGAGTTCTTCAGAAGACATTCAAATGAAATCTCAGATTGGAATTTTAAACGTAGGCTACATCAAAGTAGCTCTGTTAAAAACCTATTCGACAGAAGAGCTTAAAAAGATAATTACTAACTACGAGGAAGTTCTCGACAATATTACGGCACCAAATTCAAGAACACTCCCTATTGTTCTTGAGTACGCAGAGCTCCTCGCTTATCACAATGAAGATCGAGAAAAGGCATTAAAAGTTCTTTCTGATTCCGAAAACTCTCCATTTCTTACAGATATAAAGAAGGCTGAGATCAAAATGCTTATGGCTGATATTGAAGTGATCAATGGTAATGTTTGGGATGCGTCTTTAATGTATATGCAAATAAGTGAAGGCTTTAATTATGAGACCATAGGTAATCGTGCCAAATTTAAAAATGCGAGAATATTTTATTACGAAGGAGAATTTGATTTTGCTCAGTCTCAACTTGATGTCTTAAAACAATCGACATCAAAGCTTTTGTCAAATGACGCTATTCAGCTTTCTGTGAGCATAACTGATAATTATGGATTAGACTCAAACTATATAGCAATGGCCTGGTTCGCTAAAGCAGACTTATTGATAGAACAATTTAAATACCAAGATGCATTTTCCTTATTTGATAGCATTCAAACCAACTATCCTTTTCATGCGCTTGCTGATGAAATCCTTTATAAAAGTGCAAAAGCAATGGAAATGCAAGGGGATTGGCAGAGGGCGCTTGGATATTATGAGGATATTATTAGGTTTCATAAGGACGACATTCTCGCAGATGACGCTGTTTTTTGTGCTGCGGAAATATTAGAAAACAAGTTGTTTAAAGAACACGAAGCGCTTGAAAAATATAAAGAACTTCTAATGGGATATCCGGCAAGCCTTTACGGACACGAAACTAGAAAAAGAGTAAGAAGACTTCGTGGTGAAAAAGACCCAGATTTAGAAGATGAGTTCTAACGTTTACTTCGGTAAATCTCTAGTAAAAGAAGGTATTCCTGTTACGTCCATTCCCGTAATAAGCAAATGAATGTCATGTGTCCCTTCATAGGTAAGCACAGACTCCAAATTCGCCATGTGACGCATCATTGAGTATTCGCTTGTTATTCCCATGCCTCCATGAATCTGTCGTGCTTCGCGCGCTATATTCAGAGCGATTTCAACATTATTTCTTTTCGCCATAGAAATTTGAGCTGTAGTAGCCTTACCTTCATTTCTAAGCTCTCCTAGTCTAAAGGTTAAGAGTTGAGCTTTTGTGATTTCGGTAATCATTTCTGCTAACTTTTTTTGTATCAATTGAAAACTTCCAATAGGCACATCAAATTGAGTTCTTTCTTTCGAATATCTTAGGGCTTGATCATAGCAGTCCATGGCTGCACCAAGTGCTCCCCAAGCGATTCCAAATCGAGCTGAATCCAAGCAACTTAACGGAGCCCCTAATCCAGACCTTCCAGGTAAAATATTTGATTTTGGAACACGAACATTATCAAAAATTAACTCTCCTGTAGCGGAAGCCCTCAAAGAAAGCTTACCGTGCATTTCAGGAGTACTAAAGCCTTCCATTCCTCGCTCTACAATTAAGCCGTGAATCCTTCCCTCTTCGCTTTTCGCCCAAACTACGGCAATATCTGCAAAAGGAGAATTTGATATCCACATTTTTGCTCCATTTAAAATAACGTGATCACCGTCATCTTTAAAATTTGTTATCATTCCTCCCGGGTTTGATCCATGGTCAGGCTCTGTAAGACCAAAGCAACCAACCATCTCTCCAGAGGCCAATTTCGGCAAGAATTTTTGCTTATGATCTTCGCTACCATACTTCCATATGGGGTACATGACTAGAGAAGACTGAACAGACGCAGTAGAACGAAGACCAGAATCACATCGCTCCAATTCCTGCATGATTAATCCATAAGAAATTTGATCAAGTCCAGGACCTCCATATTCTTCCGGTATGTATGGTCCAAAAGCACCTATTTCTCCCAGTCCGGGTATGAGATGTTTAGGAAAAACAGCTTTTTCGTAAGCGTCGTCAATAATCGGAGAAACCTCTTTTTTGACCCAGGCTCGAGCTGCATCCCTTACCAGCTTGTGTTCATCTGATAATAATTCATCCATCATGTAATAATCTGGATGGTTGTATAAATCTGTTTTCATTAAGTAAAAGCTTTTACGAATGCAAAATTAACAAATAATACAGGGCTTATGTTCTTAATTTCTATTTAATTTTACCCCTGGTCATGTATCAATTATTTAATTTATTTCAGGTTATACAGCTTTATCCAAGGGAGAATGTGCTTAAAAACACCTTACTGGTTCTAATAATGGTGTGTTTGGGTTTTATAGGTTTATCACGATTAATGTCACCCAATCTTTTTAAAATT
>JABJEE010000288.1 GCA_018665005.1 Flavobacteriales bacterium | reverse complement strand
GGATTTACGGCCCATTCCCAATGATTTTCTGTACTCCAATAGTTTGCATTCTTGAAATTTGGGCGATAACCATTTTTTTGTTCATTCCAAACTACAGCTCCACCACAATGATCAAAATGCAAATGGGTAAGGAATACATCAGTAATATCATCTTTAGAAAAACCTAGTTTATTTAGGTTTTGATCTAAAGAGTCTGTCCCATGAAGATGATAATGAGAAAAGAACTTTTCAGATTGCTTATCACCCATACCTGTGTCAATCAGCATTAGTCGGTCACCATCTTCTATAAGAAGGCTTCTTAATGCCCAGGAGCACATATTGTTTTCATCAGCTGGATTGGTTCTTGACCAAAGACTTTTTGGAACAACGCCGAACATGGCTCCACCATCTAATTTAAAGAACCCCGTATTTAAAACATGTAACTTCATGACCTTTATGTAACTGAATAATCTTCAAAATCTTCCGTCATTTCTTGGTCCACTTGTTTCGTGACGGAAATAGGAATGTAATCTACTGAAACATTGGTTTTGTCAAGCCCAAAATCTTCAGCAGGTTTAAGACCTGTGCTTTTCACAAATCGATATGCTTTGATGCAAATGTTTTGAAACCAAGTTAAATCATTATCGGCGGAAACTCTCGAATTAATAACGATAAATTTGAAGTCAACTTCTTCGAATGTTCCCCGCACAGATTCAAACACGGTATCCCCGCTTAATTCTTTCTTAGAAACCATCTTTCGTTGAATTTTACGCATCATATGTTCAAACTGATGCTCTTCCTTGAATCCAAGTTGAAGACTCACGTAATAACATGATTTATCAATGATTTCATTTACGGAATAATGCACACCCCACGGTTCATTTTGAATGTCAAGATGTAAAAACCATATTACATCTGCTTTTCGAGGTTTTTTCTTAAATAATGAATGAAAAACAGTGGTGTCTAACTTATTTGATGAGTTACTTCTTGTTGGAAACACGAGATTAGTAGCTTCGAAGGGTATTTTAGGATCAGCTTTAACCGCGGAAATAAGCTTTATCACTCGTTTCATAGGAACATACTCTGTAATACTAGTTCGAAGCTCTCTCGCCTTGTTGTAAAAGAAAAGTAAGATAAAGAAAGTTGTTGCGAGAATAAGAGTAAACCATCCTCCCGAAACAATTTTACCAAGATTCGATAAAAGGAATACACCCTCTATTAAAATAAAAAGAGCGAAAATGCTAAGATAAACCCCTCGGGCTTTTGGATATTTCACCATTAATAAAAAGCCAAGCAGAATCGAAGTCATGACCATGTCAATGGTAATGGCAAGCCCATAGGTGTGCTCCATGGCACTTGATTTTTTGAATATGAAAATGACCATTAAGCATCCAAACATCAAAAACCAATTAATAAAGGGAATATATATTTGACCTTTATTGTCGGTTGGATATTTCACTTTTAGGTTTGTCCAAAGCTTCAGTTTAATGGCTTCATTCATTAATGTAAATACACCAGTAATTAAAGCCTGAGAAGCAATAATGGTTGCGGCGGTTGCTATCGCAATAGCAAATGGCATCATGCCGTTTGGAACCATGGAATAAAAAACAGTTTCGCTACCGGATAATGTGAATCCTGGTGATAGACATAATGCTGCTTGGCCCATGTAATTCATTACCAATAAGGTTGCAACGAAACCCCAGCTGACACGTATGTTTCCTTTTCCACAATGACCAAGATCTGAATATAAAGCCTCCGCTCCTGTAGTACAAAGAAAAACTGAACCCAAAATCCAAAAACCGCCATCAATATTTGTCACGAGGTTGATGGCATACCATGGATTAAGCGCTTTTAAAACGATGGGGTTGTCAATAATTTGAATAGCACCTAAATAACCTAAAAAAGAAAACCAAATAACCATAAATGGTCCGAAAAACTTACCTATCGCAGCTGTTCCAAATTGTTGTACTGTAAAGAGTAAAATTACAATACCAACAATAATGGGAATCACATGTAAATCAGGATAGATGTTATTAATTCCTTCGACAGCCGAGGATATGGAAATTGCAGGGGTGATGAATCCATCAGCGATTAGGGTAGAACAACCTATTAGTGCAGGAATAATAATCCATCGGTATCTTCTTTCTTTTAGAAGAGCAAAAAGGGCAAATATCCCTCCCTCTCCTTTGTTGTCTGCGTTTAATGCGAAATAAATATACTTGAATGTCGCGATTAATAATAAGGTCCAGATTACGCATGAAAGGCCTCCCAAAATAAAAGCTTCATTGATGTTTTTACCTCCGCCTGTGATGGCTTGAAAAACATAAAGGGGAGAAGTCCCAATATCTCCAAACACAATTCCGGTACTTATCAGTATTCCGGCAAAAGTTATTTTATTTACGTTTGAGTCGCTCATTAAATAGTGTTAATGCAAAATTAATCGAAATTTTTAACAATGAATG
>JABJEE010000287.1 GCA_018665005.1 Flavobacteriales bacterium | reverse complement strand
CTACCTGATAGATTCGATCATAGATATCTAGGTCAAACTCACCAAATTCTTCGCCTATCAAAAGTCCAGCTAAAACCGCAGTCGTATTGCTGTGTCCAACAACTAGGGCGTCTTGTTTGCGCTTACGCAATAATTTTGAGAAATCATTGAGAGTTTCCCCATCATATTCTTGAATATTGAGCCCTTTTGATTTGGCTGTAGGAAAAGCTGTGTTTTTGGTACGGGTATAATCTGTACTATATATTGCTTCAACAGGGACATCTTTTAAAAAATTACTGATGCTCTTTGATCTTTCCTCACCACATGGAGTAAGAGGTGGATCTGATGGAATATCAGATGATACCTCTTTTTCTGAATGTCTGACCAAATAAATGGTATATACCCCCTTGTTTTTAGCAGTTTGGCAAGCCTGAGACACTAGAATTATTAATATTAAGTAGAGTAATTTTTTTGTCATACCGAGGCTTTTATTTTCGTTAAAGGCAATTCTTTTGTTCTGAACCTCGAATATACCGTTTATCGACACAAAGTATAGACATTATTATTACCACTAATCAGATTCAAACACCTGTTTTGTGCTTCCGTCGGTATATATGTAAATCAATAGAGTGTCTTTCTTAGGAAGTGTTTCTCTTCCCATTAGGTCTATAATCTTAACAAGTTTTTTTGTTGGCGGGTCAATGCTATTTAAGTTTAGGAAATCCGTACAGTCATTATTACAATTCATGCTGAATGCGGCAATTTCATCTATATTCCCTCCTGTAGGCGTCCAATTTGTGGTTGACCAAACATCATCATCTACTTCTATACAAGTAAGGTTGGGGTTATTGATAGCCTGGAAGGCTAAAAAATTAATATTGTTGCCGTTTTTCAAGTTTAAACAGATCAGCTCATTGTTATAACACCAAAGAAGATTTAAATAAGCATTCTGTGAAACATCTAAGGTGGTTAGTTGGTTGCCTCTGAAATTCAATTGAGTCAAAGCACTATTTTGTGACAGGTCTAAAGATGCTATTTGGTTGTGAGAAGCACTTAATATTGATAAAGCACTATTTTGCCACAGGTCTAATGAGGTTAGCTGGTTATTGCTGCAAAATAAATTAGTTAAAGCAGTGTTTGTAGATAGATTTAAGGATGTAAGTGAGTTAAACTGACAATAAAATGCGGTTAAATCGATATTTTGAGAAACATCTATCGATGTAAGTAGGTTGTGGTGGCAATTCAACTCATTTAGCTCAGTATTCTGAGAAATATCTAATGATGATATTTGGTTATCATGACACTTCAGATAGGTCAAAGATGTAAATGCCTCAATACCTGTTAAATCTGTTATGTTCTGATCACTGCAATCCAAGGGCCCCGTGAATGCACTAGCCTCACCAGTTTGAATTTCGGTATCAGCATTGGTGTTAATGGCTAAATTGCCTAGTAAATAAGCTTTAAAGTTGACATCTGGGATGTTTACGTTCTGCGCATTGATTGAAGATGTAAATAAGGTAATAAGTAATGTAGTAATTCTTGTTTTCATCAGTAGGTTTCACCTAAATATAAGCATTATTTGTAATTGTAAATAACGATTATTTATTTAGCTTGAAATCACTTAAAAATTGGCTTGTTTAGGTTTTGTTAGTGGTTTATACTCATATGGCTATAGTTTATTGGAATTGCATACTTAGACGCAAATTAAAAAGATAAATAAGATTCATCGACTTTAAATAAAGAAGATTGTATTGAATGGGAGCTGTGATAAAAATTTTCCTACGTTCGTTTTTTAAAGGAAATGCAAACGATATTGGATTGAATATAAAGCCAAGATGTATGCCAGATGCAGTATGATATACGGTTTGGCCGTTACCGCTGAAGTAAGTAGAATTTCCGGTATAAATTTCGCTATGCAAGCCAATGCACAGACCCAAAGAAGGAGTAAAGTACGGTCCTCTATTCCTTTTTCTGTAATTCAAACCTCGCTCATAACAGATACTAAGCAACTTAAGAGCTTTATCATCCGGGCATAAATTATGTGTTGGCAACAGGGTACCAAGTAAATATACATTGTGAGTGTAGGGCTTAGTTTCATGGGTTACTGTATATCCCACCTCCAATTGCCCTCCAATTGTATTTAGATCATCAGGAATACTCAATCCTCCTCCAATTTTTCCGCCAAATAATTCGTTAACTCCATTTGGGTCTTGGGCAAAAGAAGTTACGGAAAGCATTATAAATGAGAGAAAGAGTGTTTTCGTCATAGCCTTAGTTTGAGTATACTAAAGCTACATAATTATTTGCGTATATCTACGTGACGCTTGTGAGTACACTCTTGAAATACAACAAACAAAAAACCAGTTAAGCCAAAGCCGCTTTGATTTGATCCGCAAGCTCAGTTCCAATTCTATCCTGTGCCTCAACTGTAGCTGCACCGATATGTGGTGTACAGGCAATACTCTCATGAGATGTTAAAGATGCATCAGGATTTGGTTCATTATCAAATACGTCAAGAGCTGCTGCCGCCACAATTCCTTTCGAAATTGCTTCTTTAAGGTCAGCTTCATTGATGACACCACCTCGGGCTGCATTCACAATGCGAACCCCTTTTTTCATCATCTTAAATTCTTTCATTTGAATGACGGCACTTCCGTCTGCTTGTTTAGGAACATGAAGAGAAATGTAATCCAAATCTCCAATTACTGAGTATAAATCATCAGTTGGAGTGATTTGAACATCAATATTTTTGCCTCCTATGTTTAAAGAAATAGTCGCTGTTTCAGTGTATTGGTCAATGGCAACAACGTTCATTCCTGCTCCCAAAGCATATGATGCTAGGCTCTGTCCGATTCGACCAAACCCAATAATTCCTATGGTTTTTCCTCTAAGCTCAACTCCTTTGGCATAACTCTTTTTAAGCTTTGCAAATTCGCCAGTCTCCATGTTTTTGTAAGAAGCATATAAGAATCTAGATGTCGCAAAAAGATGTCCCATGACGAGCTCTGCAACGGATTGTGAAGAAGCACCCGGTGTATTAATTACAGTCAATCCTTTTTCTCTTGCATAGCTTACATCAATATTGTCCATACCAACACCACCTCTTCCAATAAGCTTTAGGCTAGGGCATGAATCCACTACATTTTGACGAACCGTTGTCGCACTTCGGACCAATACTCCAACAACTTGTTCTTGATTAATAAAATCAATCAAATGGTCTTGCTCAACTTTATCCAGAATCACTTTAAATCCAGCTGCTTCAAGAGCGTTAACTCCACTAGCAGATATACCGTCGTTTGCTAATATTTTCATCTTATTTTTTTATCCTTTATTTGAAAAATCTTTCATTAAATCAACCAATACTTGTACACTTTCAATTGGAAGCGCGTTATACATAGAGGCACGGTAACCTCCTACCGATCTGTGTCCTTTGAGTCCAACCAAATTATTTTCTTGCCATAAAGCGTTAAATTCATCAACTCTTGAATCATCTTTCATTAGAAAAGTAACATTCATGTTTGAGCGGTCTTCTTTGGCCACTGTTCCTTCGAAAAGAGGATTGTTATCTATTTCGTTATATATTAAATTGGCTTTTGCCTCATTGCGTTCTTGAGCACCTCTAACACCACCTGTTTTCATGAGGTTTCTAAGGTTCAGCATAGACGCATAAACGGGAAATACAGGAGGAGTATTGAACATACTGTCTTTTTCAGCATGTGTCTTTAAATCCAAGTAGGTAGGCATAAAATCAGAAGTTGATTTGCCTAGAATTTCATCTTTAACAATGTAGAGTGTCGTTCCTGCAGGGCCCATATTTTTTTGGGCACCAGCATAAATCAAATCAAAGTCAGAAACATTAATTTCTCTTGAAAAAATATCTGAAGACATATCACAAACTAATGGAAGTGAGGTCTTGGGCATTTCTTTAAACTGTGTTCCGAAAATAGTGTTGTTAGAAGTAAAATGTAAATAATCAGAAGCGCTATCAATCTGAAAATTCTTAGGAATGTAATTGAAGTTTGTATCAGCGGAACTTGCAGCTTCGATCACTTCAAAACCCACTTTTTTGGCTTCAGTCATGGCTTTCTTGGCCCACGTACCGGTATTGATGTAAGACGCTTTTTTTGTTTCTCTCATCATGTTCAAGGCACTAATTAAGAAACCCAAAGAAGCGCCACCTTGTAGAAAAATGACGGAATACCCTTCGGGAACATTTAATGCTTTTTTGACAAGATCAGTAGCTTCGTCCATAACAGCCACGAAGTCTTTGTGCCTGTGCGATACTTCAAGGATTGAAAGGCCATTGAAATCAACGACAGAGCGTGAAGCTTCTTGAAATACTTCTTGAGGTAGAATGCAAGGTCCTGCACCAAAATTATGTTTCATGTAAATATGTTTTTAGCAAAAGTCTAAAAACTATTTAACGTGTAGGTTAAAATTTTTGAAAATTTAATCCAAATGTTAAAAAAAAACTGTTTTTGAACTTTTAGTCTTTCTTTTCAGCCGCTTTTTTAGTCGCAGCAGGAGCTTTCTTCTTGGTTGCTGTAGCTTTCTTTTTTGCAGGAGCTGCTTTTTTTGCTACTGGTTTTTCAGCCGCTTCTTCTGTTTTCTTGGGAGCAGCTTTTTTCTTTTTGGGTTTGGCAACAAATTTTACGCTTTCCTTTCTTTTTCTTGAAACTCCATAAGAGCCAATTGTTCTTTTTCCTTTAGCAGTTTTTCTGTCTCCTTTTCCCATGATTATACTTTTTTATTAATTTTCTGTCTCCAAATTTACAATTCTTTTCCAATTATTCTTCTTCTAACTTCTCTTTCAATTTGTTCTCCCTTAATTAATGTGCGTTTGCACCAAGCGATTTTTAATTTGATTTGTTCTTCTTCATTCAGTTTCCAATTCAATTCCGATGATTCAAGTCTTTTTCTTAAGCTACTTAATAATATAGCAGCAGAAACGGAGATATTAAAACTTTCTGTAAATCCGTACATCGGAATATTCACTTTGTAATCGGCTTCGTTTAATACTTCATCAGACAGTCCATTCATCTCAGTCCCGAAAAATACAGCCATGGGTTCGTTAATGGGTACATTATAAACATCAAAATCATCGGTGTGCGGAGTCGTTGCCAAGATTTTATATCCTCTTTGTTTTAAGGTTTTGATGCATTCTAAGGTGGGTTGTTCACCTTCAACATGAGTTTCAGTTTCTACCCATTTCCCTGCACCTAGAGCAATATCACTATTCACCTTGTATTTATTGACATTTTCTATAACGTGCATTTTGTTTATTCCATAACAGTCACATGTTCTTAAAACAGCAGAAGCATTGTGCGCTTGATATAAGTTTTCTACAACAACATTGATGTGATTGGTACGTTCTGCTGCAATTTTATCAAATAGTGTCGCTTTGTTTTCAGTAAGCAGTTCTATTAATTCACTTAATACAATTTTGTCCATGTTCATTCTTGTAGGTATTTATTTTAATTCAATCGGTCCAATTAAATCCAATACTGGTTATTCTAGAGGTTGGTTCACCATCAATAATCTCTGAACGAATTAAATATTGGGACATATTACTATCTAAAACTTCGTTAATATTTTTGATTAAAGCACAGGGCACGTTTAAATGGTGCAATTGATTCATAAGATGTTCTGAATTTAAATGCTTCACTTTTTGTTGAATCAATGTTTCGAGTTTTTCTCTATTTTGAACCCGTAACTGGTTGGTGGCAAAATGCGGGTCGTCCATGATTTCTAGTTTTAGAGTGGTACAGAGGTCAATAAAATGCCTGTCACTTCCTATGGCAAATGTAATTTGTTTGTCGTTTTTTGTTTTAAAGATTTCTCCGTATGGGGCTATGTTGGGATGTAAATTGCCAAGTCTTTCAGGTGAGTTTTTTGTCATTAAGTAATTACTTGCCTGATTTGTTAAGCTGCAAACCGCAGCATCATAGAGAGAGACATGGACCGTTTTAGCTTCTCCTTCAGTATGTCTGTGAAGCAGTGCTAAAAGAATCGCCTCTTTGAGCTGATGTGCCGCAAGAACATCAATTAAGGCCACAGGCATTTTTAATGGTCCCGCATTTTTTTCACCATTTATGGACATAAAGCCACTTTCAGCCTGAAGAATTAAATCATAAGCAACACGGTCACTTTCTAGTCCAAAACCGGTGATCTTGGCAATGATTAGTTTTGGATTGACCTTTCTCAATGCTGTATCAGTGATATTTAATTTAACATCGTCACCTTTTTTAAAATTTGAGATGAGAACATCTGCTGTTTTTATCTTATCAATAAATTCTTGATGGTCTTTTTCGTCTGAAAGGTCAAGTTTAAGATAGCTCTTTTTGTAATTAATACTTGAGAAATAAGCTGAGGTTGTATTGGTAGATGCTTCAGACTCTTGCTTCCATGACCGGGTAACATCAGGAAGCTTAGGGTGCTCTATTTTAGTCACTTTTGCACCGAGCTCTGCCAAAAAAGTACCTACTGACGGTCCAGCAAGTACTGTGGAAAGGTCAATAACATTTATCTGATTTAGGTTCATTAATTAAATGGGCTTACGTGTTAAGCAAATGTAAAGAATAAGAATCATTAAATATGAGGGCCATTTTCGATCATTTTCCTTTTTCAACTGCTTTTTTTGAACAATGCTGTTGTGAGTCCTTGATTCTTCACTCAATTTCTTTAAATTCGCGTTTCAACGAAAAACAGAATAATGGTATTTGATATTGAAATGATTAAAGAGGTGTACGCAATGTACCCTGAACGAATTGCAGCAGCAAGAAAAGTAGTTGGTAAGCCATTAACACTAGCGGAAAAAATTCTTTACGCTCATTTGTGGGATGGTAATGCCAAAACGGCTCATGCAAGAGGAAAATCTTACGTTGACTTTGCACCAGATCGAATTGCTTGTCAGGATGCTACTGCGCAAATGGCTTTGTTACAATTCATGCAGGCAGGGAAAACAAAAGTTGCTGTTCCTACAACCGTTCATTGTGATCATTTGATTCAGGCTAAAGTTGGTGCGGATAATGATTTGCAAAATGCCATCAATCAATCTTCTGAGGTTTTTAACTTTTTAGATTCAGTATCAAATAAATATGGAATTGGTTTTTGGAAGCCAGGAGCAGGAATCATTCATCAAGTGGTATTAGAGAATTATGCTTTTCCAGGAGGTATGATGATTGGAACAGATTCTCATACTGTAAATGCTGGAGGTCTTGGTATGGTTGCCATTGGAGTAGGTGGGGCTGATGCTGTTGATGTAATGGCAGGAATGGCGTGGGAGTTGAAATTCCCAAAACTTATTGGTATCAAACTTACGGGAAAACTAAATGGTTGGACATCACCAAAAGATGTAATTCTGAAAGTAGCCGGAATCCTTACGGTTAAAGGTGGAACTGGAGCAATCGTTGAATACTTTGGAGATGGTGCGAAATCCATGTCTTGTACCGGTAAGGGAACCATTTGTAATATGGGTGCCGAGATAGGTGCAACAACTTCAACATTTGGTTATGATGAATCGATGGAACGTTATTTACGTTCAACAGGAAGAGACGATGTTGCAGATGCGGCTAACGGAATTGCAGAACACTTAACAGGTGATGCTGAAGTTTATTCAAATCCAGAAGCTTATTTTGATGAGGTTCTCGAAATTAATTTAGATGAGCTAAAACCACACATCAATGGTCCTTTTTCTCCAGATTTAGCGACTAGAGCAGGAGCTGAAATGACAGAAAAAGCGAACAAAAATGAATGGCCTTTAAATGTGGAGTGGGGTCTTATCGGTTCATGTACCAATTCTTCATATGAAGATTTGTCCAGAGCATCTTCTATTGCCAAGCAAGCCTTTGAGAAAGGGGTAGAAGCAAAAGCAGATTTTGGAATTAACCCTGGTTCAGAGCAAGTCAGATATACCGCAGATAGAGATGGTCTATTAAAAAACTTTGAAGATTTGGGTGCAAAAATATTCACCAATGCATGTGGTCCATGTATCGGTCAGTGGGGTAGGTATAGTGATCCTAAAAATGCTCCGAAAAACACCATTGTTCATTCTTTCAATAGAAACTTTGCCAAACGTGCGGATGGAAATCCAAATACACATGCATTTGTTACATCACCTGAAATGGTTGCAGCGATAGCGATCTCAGGAAGATTGGACTTTGACCCAACCACAGATACCTTAACCAACAAGAATGGGGAAGAGGTTAGACTAGAAGAGCCAGTTGGTTTTGAGTTGCCTCCAAAAGGTTTTGATGTTGAAGATGCAGGTTTTCAAGGACCAGAACCGGATGGTTCAGGGGTCAATGTGGTAGTTTCAGAAAGTTCTGAACGCCTTCAATTATTGACGCCTTTTACTCCATTAGGAAATCGAATTACGGATGCCAAACTCTTGATAAAAGCACACGGAAAATGTACTACCGACCATATTTCAATGGCTGGTCCTTGGTTGCGTTACAGAGGTCATCTGGATAACATTTCAAATAACTGTTTGATTGGAGCAGTAAATGCTTTCAATATGAAAACAGATACCGTTAAAAACCAGCTTACTGGCGATTATGGAGCGGTTCCCGCAACACAAAGGGCATATAAAGCAGCAGGGATATCTACAATTGTTGTGGGAGACCACAACTATGGTGAGGGGTCTTCGAGAGAACATGCAGCTATGGAGCCAAGACATTTGGGAGTAGCCGCGGTAATCGTGAAATCTTTTGCGAGGATTCACGAAACCAATCTTAAAAAACAAGGAATGCTCGGTTTAACGTTTGCTGTGGAAAGTGATTACGATAAAATTCAAGAAGATGATACATTCAACTTCACTGATTTGTCAGATTTTGCACCAGGCAATCCCTTAACCTTAGAATTGGTTCATGCTGATGGTTCGAAAGAAAACATTTCTTTAAACCATACCTATAATGCTTCTCAAATTGAATGGTTTGATGCAGGTTCTGCACTTAACTTAATCAAACAACAAGCGTCATAGTCCTGTTCTGAGTTTTTTAATGGTTTTGGTTTCTTGTTTAGAGTCATTGATTTGTGAACTAAAATTTTTTGATCTGCAATATATTGCGAACAAATTTTCGGGCAAATTGTATTAACAATAACGCATGATACGAGCATGATCTTTTACCGTGGCGTTTGTAGTTATAATTAAATCAAAAAAAATGGAAAATTTATCAATAGTTGCTCAAGTTGCCGTAGCATTATCAGTTATGTATGTATGGACGTTCAGGTACCACAATGTCATAACCGAATTTAAATCCTTTGGGTTAAATGACTTGACCCGAAACGTAGTCGGAGTTTCGAAGATTGCATTAGCAACCTTGTTGATTACTGGTATTTGGTTTCCATCACTGGTTTTGTTTTCTTCGCTGCTTATGGGAGGTTTTATGATTGCAGCCCAAGGTTTTCATTTTAAGATCAATAATACTTTCATAAAGCATCTTCCCTCATTGATATTGTTGATTCTCTGTGCAATTATTGCCATTGATTCTATGAATTAATATTGGATGGATTTTTATAAAATCTGTATTCTAGTCTCTGGTTTTTCCTTTTTTGCTTACTCCTTTTATTACCTCATTTCTCCGAGAATGAGAGATGAATTGAGTAGGTTGGGAATGGAGAACCTAGGACGTGTTATCGTAATAAGTCAGTTCTTAGGGGCTTCTGGTATCTTTCTAGGTTTGTTTTTTAATCCCTTACTGGTATTGTCATCTTTTTGTCTTGCCTTACTCATGTTTTGTGGCTTACTCGTCCGTATGAGGTCTAAAGATAGCTTGTGGGTTTCCTTACCAGCTCTATTCTATTTGATTTTGAATCTATATATTTTTATTGTCTCAATTCAATAAGTTCTCAAAAATGTATGTTTAAGTACTGTTTTGAAATCAGTACAAACACTATTTTTTTAAATGACATTTTCCAAAACTAAAAATTGGCTAACTTGTTCGTATTCAAATTGTTCATTGATTACCTAACACAAGAACCCATGAAATACTTTTTCTTTGTTTTTTCACTTTCTTTTCAATAAATAAAAAAAGCGAACCAAACGGCTCGCTTTTCTTTTTGACCAATATCTTATTTTCTTCTTATTTATCCGCGGCTAAAAAGGCTGTTTTTTTCTTAATTTCAACACGCTTTACTAGTTTGTACTTTTTTTCCAATTTAGAGAGCTCTAATTTTGCGGATTCATACCGTTTTCTTACCTGACTTAGGTTTTCGAGTTCTGTGTTAGTTGGTGCGCCAGGGTTGTTCTCAATACGTGAAAATATATTCGTCATTTTTTCTCTTAATTGTGGTTCCGCTGAGCCTACATAATTGTCGCCCGTGGTGATGACCATTTTCTCTTTAAGTGTATTGAGTTTCGCAGAAAGTTTTTTGTTTTTCGCTGTATTTGCATATTCTAAATATGCATCGACACAATAGACGTCATAAGCCAATGATTCACACATATTATAGAGTTCCATAACGGTTTCTCTCTTGCGCTCTCTTGCTGATAAAGGGATTGTACTTTTTGGATCATAAATGAGTTCAATGGTATGTTCGAAAGTGTCTTTACCTTTTTTAATCCTTATCGTGTATTTTCCAGCGGGAAGTCGGGGAGTAGTAAAACCCCCAAAGGAAAAAGTTTTTCCTTTTGCTATTTTGGGTTGCTTCATACTATAATTCCAATTTACAATATTTATTCCTTTGGTTTTACCGGGTCCAAGTTCAGATATGGTATCTCCTTTATCATTTAAAACGAGCATGGTCATTTTACCGAATGTATGGCGCTTCTTAAGACTGTATTTGATTTGAGCTGAAGTCGATTCATTGCTACCTACAAATTGAGTCTCACCACCAAAAGAACCACTAAAGGTTTGATTGTCATCCATAACAACAGGTTTGTTGGAAAAGAAATGTAGTTTTTCTTGAAGTGTTTCTTCATTGATTTCTCTTAAAGGAGAAATATCATCTATGATGATAATTCCACGGCCGTGTGTTCCCATTACGAGATCATTACTTTCTTTATGCAGGTCCATATGATGAATGGCAACTGCAGGTACATTATTGGTGAATTTATACCATTGAATTCCACCATTCATAGTGATGTAAAGTCCAAGCTCGGTGCCTAAAAATAATAAATCTGGATTTTCATAATCAACCTGAATGTTTCTAACCACACCTTCGACACCTCCTGTGATTATACTTTGCCATGTTTTTCCATAATCTGATGTTTTATAGGCATAAGGTGTTTTATCATTTGCGGTATGTCCATCAAAAACAGCGTAGGCAGTCGCTTTATCCAGCG
>JABJEE010000038.1 GCA_018665005.1 Flavobacteriales bacterium | reverse complement strand
CAGCCTCATCTCATATTGACCCAAATACGTATTTTAAAGAAAGAATAGAATTGCAAAACAATTCTTGGAAGCTTGATGGTCAATGTTTGGAGACAGAAAACGAAGATGGCTTTATTCTCAATCCTTATTTGGAATCCAACGCGGATGAGATCGCCAGTAAATGGGGCTATTACATTTCTTTTACTGAAAACACTTTTCAAACGTCTTATCGCGCACGATGTGGAGTGGATTGTTTTACTTCGGTAAGTGGCACATATCTTTGGGTGGGTAGCAATAAAATTGAATTTTTTGTGTCAAAAATTTCGAGAGGAAAATACTGTCCTCAAACCAGTGAAACTCCAAATAAGTCTTTTGGAATATACGAGTTGAAAACAAATGGTGAGCGAATTTTTTTAGAACGTATTTGATTTATTTTTAGAGGTTAAAGAACTCATTAAAAACAAGTTTGGCACGATTATAGTAAATTTCTATTCCGAGATTCATCGAATCAAATACAAAAACGCGGTGATTGATTTATTAACCATTTAAAAAAGCTCTTATGAAAACATTACTACTTTTAATTCCCTTATCTATTTCTCTTTCTGCATTTGGTCAGCTCAAAAAATCGAGTCCTAAAGGGGGCGGTTCATTTAAAAATGCACCGGTCACTAATCATAGGCCAGCAGTTAGGGCACCTAAACCGTCATCTCATTCGTCAAATATAACGAGCCCGAATAGGTCACGTCCATCTAGTAATTCATCGAACTCATCTAGTTCAAATAATTCATCATCGAACACGAACTATTATTATTCTACATCTTCAAACAGTAACCGATCAAACAATAATAACACCAACCATTCAAACAATTCCTCCTCAACTAATGAGAATGGTTCCTATCAAATTCTTGAGGGATATAATAATATTGCCTTGCCTACATCAGGAGAATTCGTGAGAACGCTTCGAGCGAACCTCGTAAAAACAATAGTTGAGCAAATAGACAGGCATGCAACAGATTCCACAGATATTGTAATACTCATTGATGCTTCTGGCAGTATGGGTAATAATATAAAGACTATGATGAAAGAAAGCGATGCCATACTTGCTTCGGTGCCTGCGGGATCTAGAGTGGGTGCAGCATCATTTCGAATATCCAACTCTAACCAATGGTTTGTATTGTCTGATTTGAGTGAAGATCATTGGAATGCTATTGATTTTATTGGTAAAAAAAGAGGATACCATTCGAGCGAGTCGCATTATGATGCCATTGTTAAAACAGTTCATTCAAGTACTTGGAAAAATAACAAAAGGATGATTATTACAATTACCGATGAGTATATTGCTCCTGTTGAAAACAAACATTCAGCAGCAGATGCGATAGGAGCGGCAGCCGCCGAGAACGTTGAGCTACATACTATACTTATTGCCTTTTAATAGATATTACACTTACCTTATTTTGACACAAACAAAGACCCGATAGGGTCTTTGTTTTTTTCATTCAAAAATGTAATGTTAGTTAAAGGAGTTTCTTTTATTGACTATAATCATGTTAAGTGAAAAGTCATAGATAATAATTCATACCATAGCAATAGTCATCCTTATTAAGAATACAATTTTGCAAGTACTACTTTTAATTTCAGTAGTAGTTTACAGTAATTCGTTCAGATGAAAAAAGTTATTCTCAATATTTTTGTGTTAATTCCATTGGCCTTATTTATGATGATTTATGTTGATGGACAATCAGAAAAAAAATCAGTCGACGATTCAAAAGTGAGTCATTCAAAAAGCACCGTCAATCATTCTTTAGAAAAACAAAAGTCTCAAGTGGCGAAGACAAAGAAAGAGCTTGTTTCGGAAGACAATAATCAGAAAGCAACTGTATTGCCTCGGTTTTAATTTTTAGGGGTCACTTGTTTGGATTATTTTGAAAACAGAATTTTCATATAATTCAATGAATTAGTACAATATTTCACATTTTCAGTCCACTTTTTGTTCCTTTTTCTGTTTTTTTAATACATTTCGGTCAAATTAATGGTTTCTCGATGTATCAAAATTCACAGATTCTAAATTTGACACTTTTTCTTAAAAAAGATGGTTTTTTTGATGAAAACAGCACATTTATTTGCAATTTTTAATCATTTATGTCGATTTATCTTGTAATTGAATGATTTTTCCATTGCCTATGATAAGGTTATGAGTTTCCCTTTTCTATGTGTAATTGAATTCAGTATTATTTTGGTATGTTTTATGCTATGTAATGTTTAACATTTGAAATAAACGAGCTCGGATAAATACTTTTTCAGGGTTTGTGATTAATAATCTTTATAACATACACATGAAAAAATCTATTTATCTAATTATCGGCATGACATTTACATTTTCAATGTCTGGAATATCTCAGCTTCCAAACCTAAAAAAAGGATTAGAAAAAACAGGAATTTCTATTCCTGGAAATAAATCACTTAGTGAAAAAGAGGTGGGTGAAGGCCTTAAAGAAGCCCTAAATAAGGGAATTGAAAAAGGCGTTGATAAACTTTCTAAACCAGATGGTTATTTTAAAGATGATCAAATTAAGCTTTTTCTCCCACAGGAAGCTAAACAAGTCGAGTCGAAACTTCGAAAACTGGGGCAAGGCAAAAAGGTTGATGCCGCGATAGAGTCAATGAATAGGGCAGCGGAGGATGCGGCCAATAGCTCGAAGGGGCTCTTTGTTAGCGCAATTAAGAATCTAAGTCTCAATGACGTTATGAGCATACTCAATGGAGAAGACGATGCTGCAACATCTTACCTGAGTGCTCAAACCAGAAACGATTTGGTCGAAAAATTCAAGCCGGTTATTAAAACCTCCTTAGATAAAGTAGGTGCAACGCAGCATTGGGAAAATCTTTTCACGGCATATAATAAAATACCGATGGTCCAAAAAGTAAATCCGGATTTGGTAGATTATACAACTGAAAAGGCCATTGAAGGCTTGTTCATTCAAATCGCAAAACAAGAATTAGAGATTAGAAATAATCCCGCAGCAAGGGTTTCCGATTTACTTAAAAAAGTATTCGGATAAAAAGCTTTAACTTTGGTTTCTAAACTGATTCCAATGAGGCATTCTTATTTTTTACTTTCAATCATTACTTTTTTAGGGTTTTCTTCGATTGCCCAAAACTTTACCTTCAACCCCGCTCAGCATATTGATGAGGACATTCAAGAAGAAAATTACTCTTCACATGGAATTTCACTCATTACAACGGACCTGAGTCCGATACAATTCCAATGGTCTCTTATCGAAAACACATTGCCAGAAGAATGGTCTTATTCTCTTTGCGACTTGGGAGGTTGTTATGTTGGTGTACCTGGAGAGGGAACCATGAGTGCAATAACAGAACAAGAAGCTTTAGATGGAGTAACAGCATTCTTAAAACTAAATATCACTGCATCCACTTTTTATGGTGAGGGGGATATTAGCTTCTATGTTTATGAGTCAGGAAATCCAGCATTTGGGGATACGATATCTATGCATCTTACTTGGACAAATCCATCCAGTAGTATTATTGAAAATAGCCTAAGTAATATTGAGGTGTTTCCTAATCCGGCTAATCGATATATTAATTTTACCAACTTTAGCCAGGCAGGAAAAGTTGAGATTTTGACGATGAATGGACAGCTTGTCTCTATTTGGGAAAACGATGGATCGACTGCTGAAATCGATTTAATAAACTTGCATGATGGAGTCTATTTTGCAAAAATCACGAATTCATCGGGAGAGTGCGTAATCAGAACCATTGTAAAATCCATTCAGTGAGTTATTTGATTAAACCATTTGATAAATTTATTTCAATGGTCTTTTTGAAAGAAAGTGCAATTTTATTTCTTTGTATTACAACAGCCTTTAATTCTTTTTCAGGACAAATATCTGACACCATTTACATCAACTCAGGGACGCTTCAAACATTCAATGGAAGCAGTTTGCCCTACAAGTGCTTCAATTCATCAAATGTTTTTGACAAAAGAAATGCTATTTTGTCGTATTCCATTTCAGACACTGTTTCTTTAACGATTTTCAATAATGATATAAGTCCTCATCGAATCAGCAGCATTGAATTAGGTGTTACATCAGGATTAATTTCTCCTGGCATGAATGAAACTGTGTCTATTCATTCAGCAGCTTCAGGAACCTTTATCTATCATGATTCAGAGAATTATCCAAATAATAAAATCTTAGGTCTTGCAGGAATGATTGTTTTTAGAAATAACAGTTCAGCTTCATTTTATTGGAATTTAAAAGAGCTAGACACGCTCTGGATTAATGAAATCTCTTCGAACAATCAGCTAAGTGCGGAATACAACCCGAAATTCTTTTTAATCAACGGAAATCATAACCCAGATATTACTGGGGATTCTTCAGCAAGGATTGTTGGGAATGTTGGGGACACCATACACATTCATATCGCAAATACAGGGAATGCAATTCATTCTATCCATTTTCATGGGTACCACCTAAAAGTAGAGCAATCCTCAGCACACCCGGGCCATGAGGGGCGAATAAAAGATACTTTCCCGATTAACCCTATGGAGGTTTTGACTTTAGAGTTGGTTCCCCATCAGCCAGGAGAATACCCTGTGCATGACCACAATTTAATTGCAGTTACGGGGGCAAATATATATCCGAACGGGATGTTTTTAACTATGCTAATTGAGCCATAATGACGAGAAGAATAGTTTTATATTTTTTTTTAATGAGCTCATTTGTATCCGTTGGACAGCAAATGGTGAATCACCAGCTCATTGCAAGAAATTTAGGTGAAAAAGAGATGCATGATGGTATAGTTTTACGCACTTTTGGGTTTGCGCAGAGCTTTAGTGAACAACCCTCGATTCCTGGACCCACCTTGTATGCAAATGAAGGAGATAGTGTGGTCTTGGATTTGTTTAACGTGTCTCAAGGAGCCCCACACACCATCCACTTACATGGATTAGATGTCAATCAAGAAAATGATGGAGTTCCGCATTTGTCTTTCGAGGTTCATCATATGGAGCATGGTTATTATTATTTTGTCGCACCCCATCCCGGCACTTACTTTTATCATTGCCATGTCGTTTCAACGATTCACGTTCAGGCAGGGATGTATGGAGTTTTTATTGTTAAACCTGCTGATGGAAGCAACATAACATGGGATGGAGGACATCCCTATAGCCAGGATAAGCTCTACACCATGTCAGAGATAGATCCATTATGGCATGAAGATTCAGTTATGGAGCACGACCATGATACAACCCAAACTATTCATGAGGTTTCTATACCAGAATATCACCCGAGCTATTTTCTTGTTAATGGACAAAGTGAGCAACAACTATTAGAACCAGATATTGCTTTGCAAACCGCAAAGGAGGAGGTCTCTTTTTTGAGAATGGCTAATATTGGCTACCTGGCTAATAGAGTGACCTTTCCAGAGGAGCTCAATGCAAAGATCATTAGTACGGACGGGAGACCCATTGTAAATCCCGAAATTTCCGACACCTTATGGATTAGCCCAGGTGAACGCTATGGGGTTTTAATCGAACCTATTGTTGACTTAATTGATTCAATAGAGATATCATATGTAAATATGAACACACTCACTAGTGAGGACATTCAATACGTTCCTGTTTTGGTCAGTGGAACAAACGGACTTAATGAGGTTTTAATTAAAAGACCTTTTGAGCTTTATCCAAATCCTTCTGCAGACCAATTCTATATAAAAAGCTTTGGACAGGCATATGATTGTATTAAAATTTATGATGCCATGGGGCGACTTGTTCATATTGAAAATCATGACAATACAGAAAAAAAGAGCATTAACATCAATTTGGCTGAAGGGATTTACAAAGTTGAAATACTATTAAGTCAATGTGTTTTGGATACCTTAAAATGGATTAAAAGATAATCGTTTAAAATCCGAAAAAAAACTCAATAATCCGTATAAAATGGACTTTTTTGGCTCATTTTCAATGATTTTAGTAGATTTTAAAAAAAAATAGTGAAACACAAGAAGGTCTGAATATAAATTTCCTTTTTTTGCTAGTTTATCAAAAAAAAGAGGGTTTTTACAGTAAAAACGTGTCTTTTTTAATGATTTTCGCCCATTTTACGCAAAAGACATCAAGATTAGATGTCAATGGACTCCCCAATTTCTGGTAGATGAATTTGTATTCCTTTTGATTCGAAAGCCGATCGAGCATCATCTTTATTCATTTCAATGATCGGAAATGTATCATAGTGACACCCGATAATGTTTTTACATTCAATAAAACTCGTAGACATTACGGCCTCCTCTAAACCCATAGTGAAATTATCCCCCATTGGTAACGCGGCCCAATCCAATTTTGGACACATCAAGGGAATGAGTTTCATATCATAGGTAAGTGCAGTGTCGCATGCCATATAGAAACAGTTGGTGTCATTCCAAATAACAAATCCCCCAGGGTTACCACCATAAGTTCCGTCAGGAAGAACCGACGAATGAATAGCACTTACATATTTAACGGTACCGAAGTCAAATGTATGTTTACCTCCATGATTCATGGGGTGACCTTTGACCCCTTTGGGTTCGTACCATGATATGATTTCAAAATTTGAAATTATCGTTGCGTCACATCGTTTCGCAATGGATTCAGCATCTAGAATATGATCTTGATGGCCGTGAGAAAGCAATATGTAATCCGCTTCAATAGTGTTTACATCTATGTGCGCTGCTAGACCGTTTCCTGATATAAAAGGATCAAATAAGAGCTTCTTGCCACCAAATTCTACGAGAAATGTGTTATGGCCATAATAGGTTACGTTCATAAGTAATAGTCTTTACTCAAATATACAGAATTAAATGTAAAAAAATGCTTACTTCCAGCTTGTTGACTCTTTGCCATCCTTAACCTCGATGCCTGCATTTTTTAATCCATCACGAATCAAATCAGAGGTGTCCCAGTCTTTATTTGTTCTTGCCTTTTGTCTTAATTCGAGAACCAAGTCCATTACGGGGCTTAATCGATCATCACCAGAATCAGAACTGAATTGTAAACCAAGAACATCATGCACAAAACACTTCATTTCACTTAAAAGGAAATCTTTGTCCCCAGCATTTATGGTTTCCTTATTGTCCTTTATCAGATTTATTTTTTTTACTGCATCAAATAAATTTGCAACTAGAATAGGCGCGTTAAAATCATCGTTCATTGCATCATAAAACCCTTGAATACAAAGGGGAATGCTAAAGGATGAGGTATCACCAACATGGATGCTTTCAAGGAGCGAAATCGCTTCCGTTAATCTTTCGAATCCCTTTTCGGCAGCGTTTAAAGCGTCTTCAGTTAGGTCAAGTGTGCTTCTGTAATGTGATTGCATCATAAAAAAACGAATGACTTGTGGCGAGTAAGCTTTTGAAAACAATTCGCTTGTACCTTCAACAATTTCTTTGGGAAGGAAAAAGTTCCCCAATGATTTGCTCATTTTTTTTCCATTAACATTGAGCATATTTGCATGCATCCAGAAGTTTGCTGGAGATTTTCCTGTTGCTCCACAGCTTTGAGCAATTTCATCTTCGTGATGTGGGAATTTGAGGTCCAATCCTCCACCGTGAATATCAAAAGTTTCACCCAGATATTTGGTACTCATAGCAGTACATTCAATATGCCAACCTGGATTGCCATCTCCCCAAGGGGACCTCCATCTTTGCATATCATTGTCTTGTGCTTTTTTCCATAAAGCGAAATCTGCAAAAAACCTTTTCTCCTCCTGCGCATTAAGCGCTCGAGTCTCATTTTCTAATTCATCGACCTTTCTTCCACTCAGCTCTCCATATTTATAAGATTGCATATAGCTTTTTACATCAAAGTAAACGGAGCCATTTTTGACATATGCAAATCCATTTTCAATGATCTTCTCGATGATTTCAATTTGTTCTTGAATATGACCAGTGGCTGTAGGCTCAATAGATGGAGGTAATAAATTATAAGTTTGATTTAATTCTTGAAACTTTAAATTGTATTTGTAGACTATTTCCAAAGGCTGAACCTGCTCCATTCTTGCGGCTTTTCCAATGCTGTCTTCCTGTTCTCCGGCGCTGTTTGTTATGTGTCCTGCATCAGTAATATTTCGTACGTATTTAACCTGATATCCGGAATGAAGCAGAAAACGATAAATAAGATCAAAATTGATGAATGTCCTCATGTTCCCCATGTGCGGTTCGCTATATAGAGTCGGCCCACAGACATACATTCCAACCATGTCATTATGTATGGGTACGAATGCTTCTTTATTTCCTGATAAAGTATTGAATATAAAAAGCTGCTTTTTGTTAGAGTTATTCATTTTGTTGGCTGAAGTAATAGCAAATGTAGAAAAACCTCAATAGAATAGTCCCAATAAAAACAAAAAAAGAGGGCCTTCGCCCCCTTTTATAACCTAAACTACTAAATATGAAAACAACTCGTCATTTATCGACTCGTTATTTACCTAACGCAACAGGATTAAATTCATTACACCCGTTAACATTTATTTAACATAAGTTGGCATGATTCATGAAATGATACTTAATAGATTTGAAAAAATTCTTAAAATTGAAATTGAGAAGATCCATTCTTAATTTAGATTAAGAATAATTAATTTCGAATAACTTAAATTTGTTAAAACACAAAAACAAAAAAATGATACTAATGAGAAAAGAAATATTATTTGGCCTGATTTTAATTTTAAATAGTGCCATCCTAATGGGGCAAAAAGAATCAAATTGGAAACCGGACATTACGCACTCCAATTTTGGTTTTAAAGTATTACACAAAGGAGTTTCCTTTACGGTGGGCGAGTTTAGGGAGTTTGAGATAGACATGACTTCGAATGGATCTGGATTTTTGAATGCTCAAATTGAATTATCTATAGACGCAGCTTCCATTAATACAGCAAATGACTCAAGGGATAATCATTTGCGTTCAGCT
>JABJEE010000286.1 GCA_018665005.1 Flavobacteriales bacterium | reverse complement strand
ATCAGATAAATGATCTTTTGCTACCAATTGTTATTTCGTTTAGTTTTTCCAAATAAAAAGATTAAAGGAGATAACACTGCGTAAAATATATCCCAAAAAGGAAATAGTAATGCGAATTTCCTTTCATTGAGTTTTAACAGGCATCTTCCTTGAATCCACCATTTAATCAAGCAAAACATACTCATTATGGTTATAAATATGAATAGTGAATCACCGACTATCACCAAAGAAACAAAAGAAAACCAAGCTAGAATCAGTGATATTGGATAGATTGCTAACAATAGTTTTTTGATAAAACCATATTTGGATGAAGTTGTATAATGTCTTGACTTCTGTTTAATCCATGCAGACCAGGTTTTTTTTGTAGAAGAATAACAAAATGAATCTGTATCAATTTGTATTCCTAATGGACTTTTCTTAGAGACTTCTTGAACGAATAGATCATCATCACCAGATGCGAGAGAATAGTGTGATTTAAATCCGTCAACAGAATGGTATGCCTCCTTTGTGTATGCTAGATTTCTCCCAACTCCCATGTAGGCGGTCTTGTTCAAGGCAAAAGATAAATAATTTACACCAATCCAGGCAGTATCGAATCTAATGATCCTATTTAGAAGGCCATTTGCTTTATAATAGGGTCCATATCCAAGAATGACTTCTTCTTTATTACTAAAGCCTTGAGCCATTTTTTTTAACCACAATAGAGATGCAGGTCTACAGTCAGCGTCGGTAAGTATTAAATGTTCATTTTTAGCAGCTTTAATACCAATGGTTATCGGGAGTTTTTTCCCAGGACGGATATGCCTACTGTTATTGAATTCTACAATTTTTAAATGAGGATGTTTTTTTTCTAACTCAGAAAGAACTTGTTTACTGTGGTCAACAGAGTTATTATTTACTACAATTACCTCAAATGTTGAATAACTCTGATTTAGAACAGATTCAAGGTTTTCTTCTAGTGCTTTGCCGTCATTTCTTGATGCAATAATAATGCTCAATGGTATTTCTTCTTGTTCAGTTTTATCATCAGGGCTATAAAAGGCTAATTTTCTAAAAATGAAAAATATATAATATAGTTGAACAGATATCGTTAGATAAAACAAGACAAGACAGCCTATAAATAGTCCGTTATTGAGAAACTGATTTAATTCTATCATAATATGTATTTACAAATATTCAATTTGAATTGATTTCAATGTATCTTTGTTTAGATATTTTATCAACATTCTTATGCACTTTGATTTAATTCATTCGGACCCAGACTCAAATGCCCGCGCTGGAATTTTAATGACGGACCATGGACCAATAGAGACTCCTATATTTATGCCAGTGGGCACAAGTGGATCTGTTAAAGGGGTTCATCAAAAGGAGCTTGAACACGATGTAAAGGCAGAAATAATATTGGGAAACACGTATCATCTTTTTTTACGTCCTGGTACTGATATTATTGAAAGAGCCGGAGGCTTACATAAATTTATTTCTTGGAACAAGCCAATTTTAACGGATAGCGGGGGATACCAAGTTTATTCCTTGTCGGGGTCGAGGAAAATAAATGAAGAAGGGGTTAAGTTCCAGTCTCACATAGACGGGAGTTATCATTTTTTCACTCCAGAAAGAGCTATTGATATTCAAAAGACTATTGGAGCGGATATTATTATGGCTTTTGATGAATGTACGCCATATCCCTGTGATTATACCTATGCAAAAAACTCAATGAAAATGACGCATAGGTGGTTAAATAGATGTGTTGATCAAATGAACAAAACTGAAGGGAAATATGGATATACTCAAGCCTTATTTCCGATTATTCAGGGCAGTACATATAAGGATTTAAGGAAGGAGTCGGCAGAATATATCGCTTCAATGGATGCCGTTGGAAATGCCATAGGGGGGCTTAGTGTAGGCGAACCTGAAGAAGATCTTTATGAAATGACCGCTCTAGTGACAGAGGTTTTACCCAAGTCTAAGCCAAGATATCTAATGGGTGTAGGTACGCCTTCAAATTTACTTGAGTGCATTGCGTTAGGTGTCGATATGTTTGATTGCGTAATGCCTTCTAGAAATGCGAGGCATGGTCTTTTGTACACTGAAAACGGGACAATTAATATCAAGAATCAGAAATGGTCAATGGATTACAGTCTTATCGATGAGAACAGTCCGTGTTGGGTGGATACCAATTATACCAAGGCATATCTTCGCCATCTGATAAAATCAGGTGAATACTTAGGCATCCAAATAGCCACTATTCATAATTTATCTTTTTACTTGAGGCTTATGAAAGAGGCCAGGGAACGAATAATAGATGGGTCCTTTGTAGGCTGGAAAAATAAAATGGTCAAGCAACTAAATATAAGATTATAGTATGTTTTCCATTATTGACAGGTATATCATTAAGAAGTTTCTTTCCACCTTTTTTTTCATGCTTGCCATTATCATGATGTTTTCTATTGTTTTTGATGTTTCAGAAAAGCTTGGAGATTTTATTTCTAATAAAGCTCCTCTCAAAGAAATCATTTTTGATTATTATTTGAATTTCATCATACTTTATGGGAATATGTTTACGTCCATGATTGTTTTTATCTCAGTAATATGGTTCACCACCAAAATGGCAAAGGATACTGAAATTATTCCAATTTGGTTCAGTGGAAAGCCTATTTATAGATACTTGCGTCCGTATTTTATTTCAGCTACTGTATTGATGTTGTTCTCACTATTTATTAATCACTTTATCGTTCCTAATGCCAATAAGGCAAGATTAGATTTTGAAGAAAAGTATTATCGTGATGTAATGGTTGTGGATGATTATCATGCGGAATATCCGGGGAATCAATCTGTTTTTTTCTCTAATTATAATGATAGAGATAAAAGAATTAATGATTTCACTTTTCAACAATGGACTTCTGACGATAAGCCAAGTTGTTTTATTAAATCCAGATATGCTCTGAACAAACCTGGTAGTTCAATTTGGCAACTGAGGGATTTATATATAAAAAACTTTTACAAGGATCGTATAGAGATTCGTCATTTAAAAACCCTTGATACAAGCTTTAATTTTACCATTTCGGAGATGGCTCATAGAGAGAGTGCAGCTGCTACGATGTCCTTTAATGAGTTGAAGTCCTTTATTAAAAGAGAGAAAACAAAAGGTTCGTCTATGGTTCCAATGTATGAAATAGAACTTCATCAACGAACCTCATATCCTTTTGCGGCTTATATACTTACTTTGATTGGTGTGTCAGTGGCTTCAACTAAGAGGAGGGGGGGTGTAGGAGTGAATATAGCGATAGGTCTCGGTATTGTATTCATATACATCTTTGCCATGAAGATGTTAACTGTTGCTGCATTAAACCTTGGCTTTCCTTCACTTATTTCAGTCTGGATACCTAATGCTTTCTTTGCATTGACGGGGGTTATACTCTTTAGGTCTTCTCAGAAGTAACGGTGATTTAATTTCTTTACCTAGGTATTTCTACCTATTTTTTTTGATATCAATACTTAGCTTCGCTTTCGTAGGCTCATGTATTTTTAATTCTACTTACCTCATTTTTTTTATGGTCCGATTTAATCGAAGGAGATTTGTTCCAACAAGTCAAACTCGAATTAAAATTATTGGATATGAAAACTTTAAAAAACTCTTTAAGAAAAACAACTTTGTCTGTCTTTATGGTCCTTTCCTTATTTCTTTCTATTGCTCAACAGGATTCTAAAGTATGGTTGACTATTGAAAACGAGAACCATGTTCCTTATATCAGTGCATCGGGAAATTTGATATCGAATGATATTGAATTTAATACGGTTATTGGTTCTTTAAATATTACAAATGTTCAAAAGGCGCTTTCTTCTTCTCGAAATGAAATGCTTCAGAAAGTATATGAGGTGTCTTGTAATTGTGATGTTATCGATTTATATACAGTTTTAACTAATGATGTTAATTCAGTATCAAAAGTGGAGTATGGTCCACAGTATCAAACTTTGGCGACACCAAATGATCATGATTTGATTCCGAACCATTACGCCTTAAATTTAATTGGTGCACCAGAAGCATGGAATTATACAAGCGGAGACTCAAGCATAGTAATTGGTATTTCTGATCAAAATTATGAGATTACACATCAAGAGTTGGTCGGTTCTGTGGTCTATTATGACCCAGCCAATGTTGCTCCGTCTGGTCATGGTACAGCTGTTTCAATCATTGCAGCAGGAAATACAGATAATTTAAATTTTAAGAGTTCGATTGGTTATACTAGCTCTTTAGGATTGTATAGAATGAACTATAATGAAGTTTTAACAGCTTCGTATAATGGGTCTCAAGTCATTAATTTGAGCTGGACTTCGGGATGTGAGTTTAACATCTATCAACAAATGGCCATTGATGAGGCTTACAATAATGGTTCCTTTATTGTTGCTGCTGCAGGAAATGGTTCCACTTGTGGTGGTCCGGATAGTTTGGTTTACCCTGCAGCGTACGAAAATGTGTTTTCAGTAACCAGTATTGGAGAATTTGACAATCATGAAAGTTCAATTGGAGATCCTAGTTCGACACATCAGCACAATGCATCAGTAGATTTGACTGCACCAGGTTATCATGTTTGGATCAGTCCAAGTCAAGGTTGGGAGTTGACCTCTTCAGGAACCTCTTATGCATCGCCTTTTGTTTCAGGTACGGTTGCGTTGATGCTTGCCGTTAACCCATGTCTTACAAATGAAAATATAGAATATATATTAAAAGTTACTTCAGTAGATATTGACGATTTAAACCCGTTATACGCTGGATT
>JABJEE010000285.1 GCA_018665005.1 Flavobacteriales bacterium | reverse complement strand
GAAGTCAAAATCACCAACATGGTGCTCTACCTGCGTATATATGGCAGTATTCAAAGATTGGTGATCACCCACCAATTCCGAACGCACCACATTCATAATATTTGAAATTCCTGAAGTCAAGGTGAAGCCATTGGCATATTCCTTTTGGAACTGATAATCGGAGTAATAAATCGTAGCAGCACTACTTTGCCCTTCACTTCCAGAAATTCCATTTTTCACATAATAAATTCTGTTCTTGAATGAATGACGATTATTGTACTTGTCGATCATTTTAATGTAAGGGTCTAAAAACAAACGATGACCTAAATTGTAGGTTAATGTTGATGCCGCATTGCTTGTATCAACTCCTCCTTGTGGAGTATACCCTAGCGAATCACTCTCCCAAATGATAAAATTTCCTGTTTTTTGAACCTGGTAGTTATACCCTATTCCAGCTTTCACTTTTTTCCACTTTTGCGGTCGAAAATAAAGGGATCCACTAACCCGTCCGCGATACTCGGTCTCACCTGCCTTATAACCACCATCATGAAAGAATGTTGAGGAAAAAGTATATCCCATATTTTTAAACATGTGCCCTCTGTAAAACTCAACCTGTTGTGTCATTGGATTGGTATCCCACCATCTCAATGATGCCCTTCTTGGATTATCATAAATACCATATTGCACCTTTACTTTGGTTTCCGGAGTGGTTCCTGGTTCTTTTTCCGTTAGTGCAATGATACCGTTAAGTGCTCCACTACCATGTAATACTGAAGAAGCACCTTTCATTACCTCAATTTGAGATGCCTGCTCCATTGGAATGGCATTCCATTGTGTATCACCCGCATATCCAGATAAAAGAGGCATTCCGTTCCATAAAAGAAGTACTCGACTACCTGCCCCGTAGGAGAAACCACTTCCACCTCGAATACTCACCTGACCATCAAATGTTGAAACACCCGGGGTTTGCTCTACTGCTTGATCCAAACTTGTTATTCCTTTATTGTCAATCAGTTCTGGCCTGATGATTTCCATGGAAACAGGAACCTCCTCAATTCTTTGTTTTCTTCTACCAGCACTTACAACAACAGTTTGAAGATCTGTAACTGGTTCACTGAGCTCTATGTTATAAGTACCCGCTTGCTCAACAACAACGGTATCATTAACATATTGCAACATTTTAACAACCAATTCGACAGGGAATTCTTTACATGGAAGCGTATAATCCCCATCATAATTTGATAGTACTTTTTTTCCATCAGAGGCAAAAATTTTAGCGCCAATAATCGGATCCCCTGTTGACGCATCTAGAATCTTTCCCTGAATTTGAGAATTTCCACTAAAGCAAATTGATAAAAGCAGAAAGCAAAGTAAAAGTTTTGTCATATTTAATGGTTTAGATGAATAAAAATAAACTTTTGTTCCGAAAAAAAAAGAATTATTATAAATTGAATTGCAATTGAACAATGAAACTACGTGGCGGTTGAACATCGCCCGGACGAGATACATATTCAGTATTCAAAAAATTATTTGCAATCAAATTTAACTTTATGGCATCACTAAATTGATACCCCATTCTCGCATCCATTACAAAAGCTCCTTTATTATATAGCTTTCTGTAGTTTTCTAAACCTGGTAAAATAAATATTTCTGATTCTGACGGGTCAACATCTTGTTCAAAAACCGCATCAATATTCCTCATAAAGCTGTTGTAACGACAACTAAATCCAACAAAGAAATTCCTGTAGGTAGCTTGTATATCCGCTTTAGCCAGATGCTTAAAACGATATTTCAGTAAATTAACACTGGTGTCAGAAAAAGTCATTCGATAAACCGAATCTTCGTTTAAACTAATGGGATTCATGTAAGTATATCCCAATAATGATGTCAATTCAACTTCTCCTATTTTACCCATGCTATTAAAAGAAAATTCCAAACCCGTTATTCTCGCTCGTTCTGCATTTTGGGCTTGAAATCCAACCCAATTTAAGATGTAATCGATTTCATCAGGGTTCTGAGCCTGTAAAACAATCGTGTCTGGATTATAAATTCCAAATGTGAACTCAACCATATTGCTATATTGATTGACGAATCCTGACACATCAAAATACCCTTTCCAATCCCCAAGTTTTAAAATTTGTTTATAACCCAACTCAGCAGCCCAGCCTTTTTCAGGTTTTAGATTTGGGTTTTTAAAGATGATTAAGCCACCTACTGAAGTCGAAACAAAACGCTCAGCTACTGATGGAAAACGAATGCCCTGACCTATAGAAGCCCTAAGGTGGGAGGCAGGATTAATTTCATAATGCATACCCGCTCTGAAAACGGGATAAATAGGTATTTTTAAGGAGTCAAGAACCTCCTCTTTGTCTAAGTATTTGAAATAAATATTGGAATCAAAGTCAAGTGTGTCAATTTTATAACATTCCAATCGCATCCCTGCAGAAAAATCAACTTTTTTAAATTTACTTTCAAATTGTGCATATGCCGCAGCATTTTCTGAGAGGTGATCGCCAAAAACCCAGCTTTGAACTCGATTCACCGTATTTGCAAATCCTGCAGTCAAGGTATTTCCCACACCCATATTTCTCTGGAACTGATAATCAAAATAGTACATCTCTGCCAATGAGTTCGCATAAAGATTCTCCGTATTACCGGTAGTTACTAGGTAGTATCGAGATTTAAAGAAATGCTTATTCTTGTACTTATCATATAACTTTACATAAGGGTCCACACTTAGTCGAATAGATTTTTGTCGATCAATAGTGTTGTCCT
>JABJEE010000284.1 GCA_018665005.1 Flavobacteriales bacterium | reverse complement strand
TATGAAGGTCTTACGATGAATACAACGGGTACCTACCCATTTAATTTGTTTACCACACTTGGTTGTGATTCGATCATCACTTACGAGCTGATTGTTCATCCAATTCCTAGCGCTCCAGTCATTTCTTCAAATAGTCCTTTGGATTGTCCAGGAGATGTTCTTGAACTTTCTATAAACACGACCTCTGATGCGTTCTATACATGGTCAGGCCCTAATGGATTCACTTCAACAGAAGAATCTCTGTTTTTTGCAGCAGAAATAAATGATATGGGAACCTATTCTGCCATGGTTACGGTAAATGGATGTGAATCACCGCTTTCATTTAGTGATCTGGAAATCATTAACATTTATTCCTTTGATGATTTTGAATTCCCAAATGTACTTACGCCTAATAATGATAATTCCAACGACATCTTTGATTTAGAGGGATATTTCAAAACTTGTAATGCATATGAAATGATGTACTTTGACCGCTGGGGAAATGTGGTTTATAGTCATAAAGAAAATGAAACGCCATTTGCAGGGAATTCACTTGATGGGTCAGAGCTTATGCAAGGAGTTTATTTTTATAAATTGACTTATGAAGATGGGATGAAACAAGGGTTCATTCACCTGATTCGATAAATTTAGATCCGATCTTTAAGCATCAACAAATCTTCTTTCTTTTGATAAAATACAGTTTGTAAACCTGCACTTTTTGCGCCTTCAATATGCTGTGGTGAATCATCAATAAAGAGCGTTTCTTCAGCAGTTACGCCCATTTGATTTAGGACCCATTTAAAGGTTTCTACATCTGGTTTTCTTTTACCGATAAGATGTGAGTAGTAGCATTTTTTAAAAAGAGAATCTAATCTATCATACGGTGTTTTATTTAAGTTCTCCATTACCTTTTCAAGGTGAATTTCATTTGTGTTGCTTAAAAGATAGCATGGCTTTTGAGAAGATAAACCAGCAACAAAGTCAAGTTTTTCAATTGGAAATTCACCAATCATAGTATTCCAAGCACTAATAATTTGATTTTTAGTGACGCCTTTTTTTGTTTTTGTTTTCAGTTGTTCAATAAAATAATCACTGCTGAGCTCTCCTTTTTCATATTTATCAAATAACCCGCTTTGGTTGTATTGGTTATAGAGTTCATGGGCATTTCTCACACCCAATTCTGAAAATTCTGAAATCGTTTTGTGGTAATCAACATTAATAATTACTCCGCCAAGATCAAATAAATAGGTCGTAATTTTATTCATAGAAAAAGCTTTTATTTAGAGTCATAATAAATATGTAATTAATTTGTCATTATGACAATATTATGACAATATTTTCTAGGTGACTCACGATATTTGTTCAGTATTTAAACGACACGTGTTAGAGACTTTATATATCCACGCTTTTACCCACCATAACCTAGATGTAAATCAAATAGGTTTACTGCATATTGATGCAGCAGACCAAGAGAAACGATTAGGTGCCGCGAAATCGCATTTTGCATGCAAGGAAATGATGTTTTTATCTACATGTAATCGGGTTGAGTTTACTATAGTTTCAGACCAAAACATTACAACTGAAGAATTACTATTTGTATTGTATCCTGAGGTTAGTACTAAGAATCAAAAAGTACTCTGTGAGAAATCTGAGGTTTTCACCCAATCCGCGGCGGTTAGGCATGCTTTATCAGTGGCTTCATCAATTGACTCCATGATTGTTGGGGAACGAGAGATCATAACCCAGGTCAGAAGCGCTTTTGAAACATCTAGATCACAAGGTTTAACAGGAGACTTTATTCGACTCTTAACTAGGAAAGTAATAGAAACGGCCAAAAAGGTTTATACCGAAACGAATATTGCGAAAAAGCCTGTCTCTGTGGTTTCTTTGGCATATCATAAGCTAAAGAGTCTAAATATTTCTTTAGATGCACGAATTCTAATTGTTGGTGCAGGACTTACCAATACCACAATGTGTAAGTTTTTGAAAAAACATGGCTACAGTAACTTTGTCGTTTTTAATCGTTCTGTACAAAATGGGAATAAGCTGGCAAGTGATATTAGGGGAGAAGCCTTTCCGCTCACAGAATTAAATCATTACAGAGGTGGTTTTGATGTTTTACTGACTTGTACAGGTGCGAACAAACACCTTATAGATGTCTCCATATATAAAGGTCTTTTAAATGGTGATAAAGAACGAAAAACCATTATAGATATTGCCATCCCTTCAGATATTGATCCATTGGTAATTGATTCATTTGAAACCAATTATGTTTCAATTGATTATCTTCAAAAAGTTTCTGACGACAATTTAAAGGTTAGAGGGGCAGAGGTTAGTCAGGTACAAAAGATTTTAGAACAAGCGCTTATTGCATTTACCCAACTCACAAAAGAACGAAATGTAGAAATCGCTATGAAAGAGGTCCCTAAGCAAGTCAAGGAAATTAGAAGAGCTGCGGTTTCCGAGGTCTTTAAATCAGACCTTGAAAATATGGATGCGGAAACCCGTGAAGTATTTGATAAGGTTTTGGGTTATGTCGAAAAGAAATACATAAGTGGTCCAATGAAATTGGCAAAAGAAATTATTCTCAAAAACAATGCTTCAAGTTAAAACAATTACAATAGGTACTAGAGGAAGTGATTTGGCCTTATGGCAAGCAAATCATGTGAAATCACAGCTTGAATCCATTGGCCAAAATGTAAATATTCAAATCATCAAAACAAGAGGAGATCGTATCCAAGACTTGAGTTTTGATAAAATGGAAGGTAAAGGGTTTTTTACCAAAGAGATTGAGGTAGCCTTATTGAATCACGATATCGATATTGCTGTTCATTCACACAAAGATTTAGAAACCACTCCCCCGGAAGGATTAAAAATCGCAGCAGTTTCCGAACGTGCAAATCCTTGTGAGCTTTTGCTG
>JABJEE010000283.1 GCA_018665005.1 Flavobacteriales bacterium | reverse complement strand
TATCGCGAAGTTGTACTTCAAGTTCCTCCTTATTTAATTTGTTCCACAGTTGCATGCTATGTGTTTTTTAAATAATTAGAACGCAAATTTAATTACTAAATCGCAGACAAAAAAATCTTAGATTATTCAGTTTTTATAAATCGAAATGTGTTATCATTTATTTTAATGCAGTAAGCCGCACCGGGTAAATGAGATACATCAATTATTTGTTTTGATTTTTCGATAAAACCAGCCTGAATGATGTTACCACTTATGTCAACAATAGTATATGCTTGAATTGATGGATTAATATTTTCAATAGTGAGGATGTTGGCAACTGGATTAGGATAAACTGAAATGCTTAAAGAAGCATTCTCGCTTGACAAACCTAAATTTAATTCTGATAATGGAAATCTAAACACGCCTTGAGTATTCGTTGCTGCAACAATGTAATTGTCATTTATCTCCAAATCGAAAATGGTTTCATCTAGTAAACCACTATTCAATTCCGTCCAGCTATCTCCATTGTCTGTTGAATAAAAGACACCAGAACCAAAAGATCCTGCGAGAATCAATTGATCATTACTGGCGAACCCTCTATAAGATCCAGTTGCAAGTCCTCCTCCCAAAAGCTCCCAATTATTTCCAAAATCTATGGATCGAAATACACCCGTACCTATCTGACCACCTGCGAATATCGTGTTGCCTTTACTTTCAATAGCCCTGAAATTGGTGGAGCTAAGTCCATTATTAACACTTGTCCATGAATTACCAAAATCTATACTTTTAAAGATTCCGCTTCCATTGGTACCAACATATAGTGTATCTGCATTATTTGTAATACACCTGCTGTCTTCACCATCCATTCCAGCCGATTCCCAATTTTCACCTTGATCATTCGTTTTAAAAACACCATTAGGAGTACCCACAAAAAGATGACCGCTTAATGCAATCATACCATGGCATAATAAGGAAGGAAGTCCATTACTTTTTGAAATCCAGCTTGTTCCAAAATCCTCACTTCTAAAAACTCCCTGACTTGTGCAGGTATATACAAAATCATTGTCATGCGTATATCCTCTGGTTGGGCCGAAATCATCATTTCCTGAATTAGCAAAAGCATATGTTGCTGATTCATCTGTAGATAAGTAGGACCCAGTAGCTCCACCCGCAAAATCATGATTATTGAAACTAAGTAGGGCCTGTATATTAAGATTTTCTGTCCCTGATGATTGTTCCCATTGGGCAGAAACAAAACCTGAGGCAAAAATAATCGTCAAGAATAGGAGCGTTTTTCTTTTCATTTTATTTTTTTTTGTTATTTGATACTTTAAAACGCAAAAGGTTTAAAAGAAAGGTGGAATTAAAATTAAACAGCAACATTGTGCGTGCGAAGTGCATCATTGAGAGATGTCTTAAGATCGGTTGAGGCTTTTCGTTGTCCAATGATTAAGGCACATGGAACTTGAAAGTCACCAGCAGGAAATGTCTTGGTGTATGATCCTGGAATAACAACACTTCGCTCAGGAACATAGCCTCTAATCTCTTTGGATTCTTTTCCCGTAACATCAATGATTTTTGTTGATTTTGTAAGTACAACATTTGCACCAAGTACGGCTTCTTTTCCGACACGAACACCTTCGACAACAATACATCGAGAGCCAATAAATGCGCCATCCTCAATGATTACTGGTGCAGCCTGTAATGGTTCTAATACACCACCAATTCCAACACCTCCACTTAAATGAACATCTTTTCCAACCTGCGCACAGCTCCCAACAGTTGCCCATGTATCCACCATGGTTCCCGAATCTACGTACGCTCCAATATTGACATAGGAAGGCATCATGATAACTCCTGAAGCGACATACGCACCATAACGAGCAATCGCATGGGGAACGACTCTAACGCCAAGTTCTTTATAGTTCGTTTTAAGTGCCATTTTATCATGAAATTCAAAGGGCCCTACCTCAATCGTTTCCATTTGACGAATAGGGAAATACATGACTACTGCTTTTTTGACCCATTCATTAACAATCCAATCGTCTCCATTAGGTTCGGCAACTCGAATGCTTCCTTTGTCTATTCCTTCAATGACTTCTTCGATGACTTTTACGGTAGATGGGTCCTTTAAAAGTTCACGATTCAACCAGGCTTTTTCAATAATTTCCTTCATTGTGATGATTTAAGAGGTAAGTATTTTTTCTTCTTTGGGCACTCTAAATAAAAAGAAAAGTCCTAAAACAAAGAAGCCTGCAATCGAAATCACAGAGTAACGAATATCATCAAAATAATACTCTGTCAAAGCAAAAAAGGCGGTTCCTAGCACAATTCCAACCTTTTCAGAAACATCATAAAAAGAGAAGTAGCTCGCATGATCTGTGGTTTCAGGTAGGTATTTGGAATATGTCGACCTGGCTATGGATTGGATTCCCCCCATTACAAGGCCTACAAAAGAGGCTAGAATATAAAACTCGACAGGTGTTTTTATAAAATAAGCTCCTAAGCATAATATAATCCAAATGAAAACAGATATTTTCAGCGTGGAGATGTTACCTATTTTTATCGAAATATTAGACATGAGTTTGGCTCCAACGGCTGCCAATACTTGAATAAGAAGTATCGCAATAATTAGCCCTGTCGTTCCCTCGCCCTTTGGCCATTCAATGGCCTTGCTGGCAAATATTGTCGCAAGTAGCATTACTGTCTGAACACCTGAATTAAAAAAGAAAAAAGCGTATAAATACTTTTTGAGACGTGTAGTTTTCATGAATTCCTTATAAACGGTCTTTAATTCTCTATAGCCTTTCCATATATAATCAGCTTCCGGCTTTTTACGGAAGGGATTGTCTGGTAAAATCCTATAGGTATACTGCGCAAAACCGATCCACCAAAGTCCAACTAAAATAAAGCAATATTTGGTGAGGTGTACTCCAACTCCCATAATCAATCCTAGACAAATCAGTAGCAAAATAATGCTTCCAATGTATCCCATTATAAAACCTCGGGCAGATATGTCATCTTGGTCCTCGAGAGGAGCAATTTCAGGTAGGAATGCATTGTAAAAAACAAGGCTGCACCAAAAACCGATTGAGGCAAACATAACTGGAATCATACTCAACTCCATGTAATGCGCATCGAAGAAAAACAAACTCATGCAAAAGAAAGATCCGAAGTAGCAAAAGAACTGTAGAAATCGTTTTTTATTTCCGGTATAATCAGCAATTCCAGAAAGAATAGGGGAAATAATACTTACCAATAAAAAGGAAATTGAAATAACCATCGAATAAATGACACTTGGAGAAACATCGTATCCAAAAAAAGGAACAATGACGTCATAAGCATCAATTTGATCAATTGGTTTACCTATTTGTTCTGCATAGATACTTTTGGTTTGAGCCTCATAAAATATTGGGAATATAGCTGTTGATATCACAAGGCTATAAACGGAGTTGGCCCAGTCATACATGACCCAACCTTTAATAATCTTTTTATCCCCTTTCATTATCACGTGCTAAAAATAAAAAATATAGTTGATTGACAATATTTATTCTTTGCCTGCCACATATTCCTTTAAATACTCAAATTCAGGCATGAGGTGACCATCTAAATTGGTTTGACTGGCTCTTTCGATAATTCGATCTGAATCTTCTCCAATCATTGCGGGAAGTACATGTTTAATCAATTCATTTCCAAAATCTTCAGAAGCATCTTTCGGTAACTCACAGGGCAGATTATCTACAGCCATAACAGCAATTATACCGTCCCTTTTATAATTTGATTCTTCATTCCCAGTTTCTGGATCATAGCCATATATGGGCGTAGCGACTTTTGAGGGTCTTAGGGTTGATGCAATAGGGTCAGCTATATCACATGAAATGTCAGCAATCACTGAAATTCTATTTGATTCCGCGGCCAAATCAGCTTTGGTAAGGATTTTTGGAGAATTACTGTTCCAATAATGACATGGGATATACATATCTGTTAGGGGAACATATTTTTGAAAACCTTGATTGAAAAGCTCGGGTTTTGTATAAAATTCTCTTCGAATAAATTCACCTCCGTCTGCTTTGTCAAAATAATTTTCAACTTCCAAATGAGTGAAAACTGATTCATCATATGTGTGGTTAAGATAATCTTCTGGTGTAACTTCTTTAATAGGGAGAAGGTTCATGATTTCTCTAGCACCATGACCAACACGTCCAAAACCTGTAAGAACCATTCGGAAATTAGAGGGTAATGCTACTTTTTTTAATTCTTCTTCAACTTCTTTGCGATCGGAGCATTGATTTGCTGGTTTTAAATCATATAAACCATGTTTAAGCCCAAAAGTCCTAAACCCATTGTAGCATCCAACAATACCGGCATATCGACCGAATCCAATTAAGCGGACGTTTCTTTTGTCTTTAATTACTTCGTAATCGATCAGTCGTATTTTCTTTTTTAATATTTCTTGGAGCAAAACACGATTATAGGATTGTTTTTTGAAGGTGTGGGAGAAAAACATGTACGATTTATTCGGAATCAAATCTTCAAGGTTTACTTCCTTGACACCGATAATTAAATCGCAGTGTTCCAAAGAATCAACCAATTCGATTCCTTCATTTTCATATTGCTCATCTGTGTAAGTTCTAATCGGACTCTTTTGAACACTGATTTGAACATCAGTGTAGGTTTCTTTTATCAGTCTACATTGTTTGGGTGTAAGAGCCACTCTAAAATCAGGTGGAACTTTACCTTCTCTAATAATTCCAATTTTCATAGTAATTTTTTAAACTTTATCTGGTCCAGTATTGATCTAAAAATTCACGGATACATCCGTCTCCACCTTTTTTCTGAAGAATGATATTAGAAATTGATTTAATTTCTATAACTGCATCAGAAGGGCAAGCAGAAACCCCAATTTTGTTCATGATATCAAAATCGTTGATGTCATCTCCAATCATTGCGATTTCTTCAAACGAAATAGCATCTTGTTCCATCCAATTCTTAAGAATATCCATTTTTGGCTCGCGACCAACGTGGCATTTATCTATGCCCAACATCTTGGCTCTTGTTTTTACAATCTTTTCTGAAAATCCAGAAGAGATTATTCCAATTTGCAATCCGTTTTTCATGGCTTTCATTATGCCCATTCCATCTTTGGTATTGAACTTCTTTTGTTCATCTCCATTCGCAGTAAATGACATGCCTCCATCCGTCATTACGCCGTCTACGTCTAAAATGAGAAGCTTTATGTGCTCTAATTTATTTTGAAGGTCGCTTTCTATGATAAGCGATTTAAACAATAAAGATTCTAATGATACCTCGTATTCTTCACAAATCGCTTCCAAATCAAATATGCTTAATTCATGAACAGAATCTATTTCAAAATCACCAAGAAAGTCTTGAAAGTGAATGCCATGTTTTGAGCATAGACCTTTAATGTTTTGTTCCAAATTCATATTAAACGATATTATATCCTAGGCTCTGAGCCAATGGCTGAAGCGCATGATGTAGGTTTTTAAATTGATCGTGATTCAATTGTTGAGAGGCATCAGATTTAGCTACTGCTGGATTTGGGTGAGCTTCAATAATAAGTCCATCTACACCCATAGCCAAGCACGCTTTTGTGAGAGAAGGAACGCCATATGAGTATCCCATAGCGTGAGAGGGGTCTAGAATGATGGGTAAGTTAGAGTGCTCTTGAAGCCATGCCACGCCACATAGATCCAGGGTGAACCTTGTTTTGGTTTCAAAGGTTCTGATTCCTCTTTCACAAAGTATTACATTTGGATTGCCACCTGAAAGAATAAACTCTGCAGCTTGGGTAAATTCTTGAAGACTTGTTCCAAAACCCCGTTTAATCATTACAGGCTTTTGTGTTTTTGCACAGGCCCTTAAAATCCCTTGATCATACATCGCTTTGGCGCCAATCTGAATGATGTCTGTATGTTCTATTATATCTTCAACTTGTGTAGCATCTCGAACTTCAGATATGATTTTTAATCCATATTCGTTCCTCATTTTTGACAACAGGTGCAGGCCTTCTATACCTAACCCTTGAAAAGAATACGGACTTGTCCTTGGCTTGTAACACCCTCCTCTAAGTACAGATAGATTTAATCCTTTAAGCAGTTCGGCTGAAGATCGTATTTGATCTTCTGATTCAACAGAGCATGGTCCGCCAATCAGAACAGTATTGTTGGTGTCACCACCTATTTTTACAGTACCTAAATCTATCTCAGCTTTGTCACTATTATAAGTTTTAGAAGAAAGCTGCATATCTGAATCAAAGACCCATTTTTCTTCTACATAATTCTCGAATTGAGTAGGAATATCTTTAAGCCCAGAACTTGTGATCAGAAGCTCACGATTTTCTTGTTTTATATGAAAAGCTTTGAGTTGCTTTGTCATAGCATCAAGCATTTCTGCTGTTGTATTTTTTTTGAGATGAATAATCATATTTC
>JABJEE010000282.1 GCA_018665005.1 Flavobacteriales bacterium | reverse complement strand
CAATAGCGTCAAAGTCTTGACGATGCATGAGCCAATTGGGAGAAGCTACTACGCATTCTCTGTATATCCTTTGATAAAACAAATCCTTTTCGGCGGTCTCGTTGAGCCAGCTTTCATAGCTCAGATACCCTTGGCTTACAGGAGCGTCACTAAAATACTTAACAAGACCTGTGGATATTGTTAATGAGCTACTTGTATTCATTATGTCAATCAAAACTTTAAGTTTATACTTGGGCATGATGTCGTCAGCATCCATTCGCGTCACGTGACTCCCTTTGATGTATTCTTGCGCGGTTTGTAATGCAGGTAATATGCCCTTTCCCTTATTGGTATAAATCTCTATTCTCGGGTCTTTGTAGCTTTTTAAAATTTCAACAGATAGGTCATCCGAATGGTCGTCTACGGCAATCAGCTGCCAATTTTCATAGGTTTGATTCACTATGGAGTCCAAACAATCCTTAAGAAATGGAGCTGCATTTTTAAATGGGGTTATAATGCTTATGGTGGAATGATTCAATTTAGGAGTATTGGATTTGCATAAAGCATATAGGCTTAACTACTATTATCAAGATTAAACTTAGGAATAATTCCAATCAAATACAATCTTATATCATTTCACCTAATATATTGTTTGTAAGGCGTTTAAGAGTGTGCGTGTCGGTCTATTTTTTTTCTGAATAGGCCTTTTATTTCTTGAGTCACACAATTTTAGGCACAATTGTTGCGTTCTAGTAAAACAAATCGCAAATACTCAATACCCAGCGATTACCCCTTATTTATTCACTTAAAATCTCTCCTATGAACTCAAAAATTCAAAGAAATCAAAAAGAACAAAGCGCATATGAGATTGACGGAGCCATGTTCATGTCTCTCGCAAAAATGAAGCGTAATTACAGTGATGAGATTTTGTTTCAGCTGGACAAATATGAAGAGGGTTTGCCTTTTGATGATCATATGGTGCAAGTGCTGAGCGGGGTCGTTATTCATGAGGAACCCTTATTTTTTGAAATTGCCTACGTCAAGCCCTCAAATGCCTTGACTTTGTTTTTGAAGGTAAAAGAAATTTCCTGTGATCAATACCTCGATTACATCAATCTCAAAAAGAGCTTGCCCCAGGCTAAGGCATAGGGATTTTAAGTAGCATTAAATGATTTTGGTGTATCCGTTTCTCATGTGTGCGTTATATGTTTTATGAAGCACAATTCACAGTTCCTACTTGCCAAGCTTTTAGAAAAAGGTGGTATTCGATTTAAGGCTAAGTTTTTTGAGAGTGTCAATAAGGTGCCCAAAACTTATCGAAAGCCTATGTTTGAATTGATTTTGGATGCTTTTTTTTCTGTTCAAAGACGAAGGTGTTTGATTCAAGTATTTGTGGGTGTGGTATATGCACCAGAACCTTTTTATTTTACACTTTACTTTGAAAAACCCACTCATGGTAAAACCTTCTTTTATGACATCAAACAAATTCATTCTAGTGAATTTATCGACCTTATGGGGCCTGGGTTTTATGCAGACGAGCGTCATAAAATGAAGCTTGCATCCATAGGCCTGCCGATCTCATGGCGCGCGGAATTAAATAGCATGAATTACAATTGACCAACTATCAATTTCTGCGTGTATTTATGATATGTCGTAAATAGATTATGTTGTAGTCTGTTACATTTATTATTATTCCGTTATGGAACCGATTAAATGTAAAATTCGCTCCTATGAAAACTACTCAAGCCCAATTTGCCGAATACGAAATCAAAGGTTCTATGTTTTTGGCTATGGGCGAATTTGATCGAGAGGTCACAGATGTTATTATGCATTTAATGGACACCCAAACCGATGAGCTTCCTGTTAAAGAAGATCATGTGCAGGTTGTGGCTTGTGTTGTTTGCATTGATGAACCGCTCTATTTCTCTTTGGCTTATATGAATACCGGTACATCGATGTTTATCTTTTTAAGTATTGACGAAATCAGCGCTGATGCTTATCTCGACCTGATGAATGAAAATAAAGTATTTACTCAAAACCCTAAATTATGAAACCATTTATTCTTGTTGTATCAATGATGCTATCAGTAACAGCCTACTCTCAGTGGGAGATAGGAAACTATGTCGATGAGTTCGGAGAAGAGACGGAAGAAAGATTCTTACATCAGACGGTGTCAGGTACGTTCTCAAACTCAGCATCAACAAACGGAAAGTGTACCTACTTTATTGAGCACAGTAAAGTCGAAGAGATGTTATTCATTTCAATCTACCCATACGGAAGAAGTCTTAAGGAGTCATTCTATGAAGACACGTTCCAAGACGTGAAGATTAAGAAGCCGTCAGGAAAGGTTGTAACCATCGAGGCGTTCTGCTTTGATGGTATGATCTACTTCAGTGAGGAAGAGTATGTTCAGCTTATGGATGCCATAAAAGAAAGGGGAGAGTACAAGGTGTCTATGAAGTACAAGACGGACTTCACTCAGTCAAGATATAGGTTTAAGTTCAATAATTAATTAAGTACTTAGAAGAACTTACAAAGACTTTATTCATAAAAAATATTTCATTGACTTTTCGTTAAAAATACGCTCTGTATAGTCAGTAAATGCTGTGTTTTTAAAAATAATTTAAAAAAAGTCGCCAAAAAATTTTTTCGGAAAATTTCAAAAAAGAATAAAAAAGTCAAAATTTAAATTATATATTTCTCTCGGTCATAAAAAAAACACAACCTAAACCCTCTATGTTCTAAAATAAAAGTTCACCTCAGTTTAAATAGTTTTCAGCCCAAAGTGGGACTGAACATAACACTAATAACGAGCGTGAACATGATGATTAATCTAGGAAAGAACGAAAGAGAAAACCGAATCAAGTCGATTTTATACATGGCCATTTCATTTGATGATATGTTAGCTGTGCAAAAGTTATTACATCCCAAAGGAGAATTTTTGGGAATGTCAAAGGGGAGATTTATGCATTATTTAATGGAGTCAAAAGAGTTTGAAAAATTAGGTAATAGTAATGAAGACGGTGAGGAGGTAATACAAGAAAGTGAGTACCCATTTCGTCATGATGAAGCGATTTCGTTGGATAAATACCCAGGAGAAAGATGTTTTTCTATTCGAAAAAAAAGGATTAATAATGGATACCCTATTGCGTGCGTTTTTAAAGTGCATAAGCACCAGAAAAATCAGATAGGAGAAATCGTTGAATCAAATGATTACGCTTACATAAGACATTTGAAAAATGATTTGTTTTTGTCGAGTAAATACGATCAATTGTGTTTCAATTAAAGCATTATCGGTCTGCAATGAATCCATGCAGAGCAATATTTATAAACTAAAACCAGTAAACCGAAACAATGAACTTAAACTTAATAGCAGATAAAAAACAAGATGATATTCAAGCCATATTGTACTGTGCAATATTGTTTGGAGATATGAAAAGCATCTCAAGAATTCTTCATCCTCAGGGAAGATTTATGGGAATGACCAAGCTAAGATTCATCTTCAGCTTTAAGCAACATGAATTCTTAGATGATGAAAAAGTATGTAATGAAATGGATGAGGAGTATATTTTCTCAAATCTAATCTCCTTGCACGAATTCCCTGGGAGACGTTGTTATATGCTCCCGATGAATATGCTTAATGGAGGTAAT
>JABJEE010000281.1 GCA_018665005.1 Flavobacteriales bacterium | reverse complement strand
TTGCTTTTGAAAAGGAATATTTAAACTTATTTTCATGAAACTGATCTTTGCAAGCCATAATGAGAATAAGGTAGCTGAAATTCAAAGCCTTTTGGGTGAAGATTTTTCATTGTTATCCTTAAAAGAACTTTCTTTTAACCAAGAGATTCCAGAAACTTCAGAAACGTTAGAAGGCAATTCGATCATAAAAGCTGATGCGGTATTCGAACAATTTAAAATGCCTTGCTTTGCTGATGATACAGGTTTAGAGGTTGACTCGCTAGGAGGGGAGCCAGGCGTGTATTCTGCACGATATGGTGGCGAAGATAAAAATGCAGACAAAAACATGGATCTATTACTCAAAAAGCTACATGGAATTTCCAGCCGAAAAGCACGATTTAGGACGGTGATCACTTACCGTACTCAAAATCAAATGCATCAGTTTGAGGGCGTAGTGGAGGGAAATATTATTAATGAAAAAAAAGGGGTACATGGGTTTGGCTATGATCCTATATTTATTCCAATTGGGTCTCAAAAAACTTTTGCTCAAATGTCTACCAAAGAAAAGAATCAATTCAGCCACAGATCGAGAGCATTTGAAAAACTGAGAATATTTTTAAGACAAGGTTAAATTTTAAATTGTATTTTTTTTACATTAAATTTAACGATAAATAGAGCTTGTAATGTTTGAAAATAAAAAAGTATTGATTCTTGAAGGAGGAGGTTTTAAAACATCTTTTTCAGCAGGCGTTATGGATGCTTTTCAAATGCAGTCTCACAATCCTTTTGATTCATATATTGGCGTTTCTGGTGGATGTATCGCACTGTCCTATTTTCTGAGTAAAAAGTATGGTTTCTTCTATCAGTGTATGCGAACGCTTTGTCAAGACGATCGTTTTGTGAAATATACAAAAGCGTTTTCCGAAGGGCTCATGAATCTTGATTTCTTTTATGATATCGCTTACAAGGAATTCCCATTTGATTTTGATCAAGCGATGAAGGAGCTAGAGGGGAAGGATTATTATATTGTTTTGACAAATAGTAGCGATGGTTCAACTGAATTTCATCAACCTACTAGAGAAAATTGGGTTGATTTAACCATTGCAGCAAGTACGGTTCCGATGTTAACAAAAGGCAAGCATTTGGTGGGAGATATTCATTATTCCGATGGAGGGATTTCTGACCCAATTCCTATTAAATGGGCTGTTGATAATGGAGCAACTGATATTGTATTGGTACGAACCACACATCATAATTTTAAACCCAGTATGCTGAGACCTGAATATTTCGCATCAAAATTTATCAGAGCAAATGATAAGATTAAAACGGATGTTGAAAATTTTCAAATTAAAATAAAGGAATCTATCGATTATATCGATACACTGCCTTCAAATATTAAAATAGATCAAATTGCTCCTGAATTCGTTTTGAATTCGAATATATTTACAAATTCAGTTAAAAACATTGAATTGGATTACAGGACTGGTCTTCAATCAGGATTGAATTACATACATTCACTACAAAGCGAAAAGATACCTTCTAAAACTCACCAATAGAAATTGATACCGAAGCAACATCGCCATTAATGGGGGGAGTAAGCTTGCGAATGATTACCTTATATTTCGCGTTAAACCCTTTGCTTTTAAGTCGTGCCATAATACGTTGACCAACTGTTTCAATGAGTTTAGAGCGAATAGACATCTCCTCTTTGACGATGTTATTTACCCAAACATAGTCAATGGTGTGTTCTAAGTTATCTTCAAGGGCTCCTTTTGAGAAATCTGTTTCAATAAATACGTCAACAATATAATGCCCTCCAATTCTTTCTTCCTCTTCAAGACATCCATGAAAAGCATAAATTTTAATTCCTTCGACTGAAATATTATGCTTCATGTTGTAATTTGGCTATGTATTGAAGTCCCTTTTCAATTCTTGCTAAAACTTCTTCTTTTCCTAAAAAAGATGATATGTCAAACATTCCAGGGCCTGAACCTACGCCTGTTACGAGTATACGAAAAGGCAACAATACGGCTCCAAAACCAAGTTCGTTTGAGTTCAAAAAATCTTTAAATGAAGACTCAAGGGTATCGGCATCAAACGAATTGATGTTCAATAGAATACCTTTCCAATCTTCCATGATTTCAGTTGTATTTGATTTCCATTTTTTTGAAATCATTTTTTCATCATAATGTTTAGGTGATTCTAAAAGATAGCTTCCGTCTTTTAAAATATCTAATGGAAAGGTTGCTCTTTCCTTCATAAGTGCGCAAATGGATTGAAGATTTTCTTCTGAAACCTTCGAATCTGTTGAATTAGAAATGAGCTTAGCTAAATCAGCATCGTCTTTATTTCTTATGTATTGTTGTTGGAACCATTTTGTTTTTTCTGGGTCAAATTTGGCACCAGCTTTAGAAACCCTTTCAAGTGAAAAAGCTGCAATAAATTCTTCTAGAGAAAATATTTCTTGAGCTGTTCCAGGATTCCATCCTAGAAAAGCCAACATGTTTATAAATGCATCTGGAAAATATCCTTTTTCACGATATCCAGAATACAATTCACCTTCAGCCGTTGTCCAGTCAATCGGAAAAACAGGAAAACCTAAACGATCTCCATCCCGTTTAGACAGTTTT
>JABJEE010000280.1 GCA_018665005.1 Flavobacteriales bacterium | reverse complement strand
TTTGGCCTAACTTATTCCTTGAGTTCAAAAACAAATATCATTCCTGTTCTTGAAAATATGGGGGTTTATGATTTCTTAAATATCGATATAAATAATATTCAAAAAGGCATATTTAATGTGGGAGCTTATACCTCCATAGAAATTGAAACGTTTAGGTTTTTCCTGAAAGTAAATAATTTGGGTTATTTGTGGAATGACTTACAATGGAATTATGTTGAAGGTATATATCTACCGGAAGTAGCTGTTCGTGTTGGAATTACTTGGGATTTCTGGAACTAATCTTTATTAGATTAGCCATTAATTACTTCTAGCATTTTTGCGCCAATCTGAGCTGGTGAATCAACTACATGTATTCCACATTCTCTCATGATTCGTTTTTTAGCTTCGGCAGTGTCGTCAGTACCTCCGACAATTGCGCCAGCGTGCCCCATTGTTCGTCCTTTAGGTGCAGTTTCTCCTGCAATAAAGCCAACTACTGGTTTGGTTCCGTTTTCTTTTACCCATTTGGCAGCATTGGCTTCTAGGTTTCCTCCTATCTCTCCAATCATAACAATTCCGTCAGTATCAGGATCGTTCATTAATAGTTCAACAGCTTCTTTTGTTGTTGTTCCAATAATAGGATCACCACCAATACCAATTGCTGTGGTAATTCCCAATCCTGCTTTAGCAACCTGGTCAGCCGCTTCATAGGTTAAGGTTCCCGATTTAGAAACAATTCCTATTTTACCTTTCTCAAAAACAAATCCAGGCATGATTCCAACTTTGGCCTCATCCGCAGTAATTACTCCGGGACAGTTAGGTCCAACCAATCGGCAGTCGAAATTATCTATGTATGCTTTAGCCTTAACCATGTCATTCACAGGAATACCTTCGGTAATACAAACGATTACCTTAATACCGGCTTCTGCAGCTTCCATGATCGCATCTGCAGCAAATGCAGGTGGCACAAAAATGATTGAAACATCTGCGTTTGTTTTAGTGACCGCTTCTGCAACAGAGTTAAATACGGGTTTATCTAAATGAGTTTGACCACCTTTTCCAGGTGTAACTCCACCCACGACATTGGTTCCATATTCGATCATTTGACCGGCATGAAATGTTCCTTCGCTTCCTGTAAAACCTTGAACAATAATTTTTGAATTTTTGTTGACTAGTACACTCATTTAGACTTTGTTTTGGGGTCAAAAATAATCAATGACAGATGAATAGCAATAGCAATTGAATTATTTTATTAGGATTTATGAGATTTTAAAATTTATACATGGCCTTCTGAATCTGAAATTCTATTTAAAGTTTAATGCCTTCAATAATATATCCATGCTTTGATAGAAGTTCAATCAGTCCGTCACTTCCACACAAATGGGCAGCGCCAACGGCCAAAAACACACTTTGATCATCAATAAAAGATGCGATTTTAGAAATCCAATTTAGGTTTCTATTTACGAGTAATTCTTCGCGCATCATATTCATGATATCAGATTCTGTATACGCACAAAGTGAATCTAAATTTTGAGAATTATATATGGTTTCCATGGTATTAAATTCTGTCTTACTTTGGCTAAGCTCTCTGAGTTGACCCATCAGCATTTCGATTTGGATGGCGTATTCAATACCATTGAAAATGTTGAGTTGTTCTTCAATAGTTTCAAGTCCAAGAGGCTTTAAATTGAAACGATCAGCTAATTTCTCAAGTTCTTCCTCATGAGATTTAGAAACAAGAGGCAAAGTGTTTTGTAGCATGAATTGCATCAACACAAAAGGCTTTGCATTTTTAAAGTTCTTCTCAAAATTCTCTTTGCTCATTAATAAGTCACGTTCTGCCCATGTGACTAGGCTATCCCATTGTGATTTTGTACAAAAGTCCTCAATTTGCTTACTCGAATCAAATAGTGAAGAAGGATCGATAGACTGTTCAGAGACATTTTTAATTTCTAAACAAAGGGCATTACATTTTGAAAGATATTTTTCAATATCGACTGGAAAGAAAAATCTTTCTTCACTCATTACGTGCATCGTGCCGAATAAGTATGACGTATGCTCGATATCTTCGTGATTAACTGAATATAAGAGTGTGTTTTGTTGTGCAAATGGCCTTAAGGAAAATCCCAATGAGTAGATGGCCAGAAGTAATAGTGTGTATTTATACATTAAATAGTAAAAGGACTTAAGGCTAATTTAATGAATTAAGATCATCATCAGAAAAACCATCTTCAAAATCATTGAATCCAAAATCATCATCTTCGTCATTGTCAATTGATTCAGTGATCATTTGAAAGTCATCTGAAAGCTCTTTGGATTCTTCTGGGGGATTTGTACCTACAGAAAGAATAAGTTGAGGTGTGTCAGGAGTATCTTCTTGTATTCCAATCAATTCAATTAGAAAAATCCACATTTTTAAAAAGTCATAAACGAGAATAAATTTCTGATCTGGATCCGACAAATGATCTCTAACTTTTGTGTCTTTCATAATTTGAACCTGAGACTCTTCACCTTCAGTCAGATCTAGTAAACTGATCTCTTCGCCCTTATCCCAATTTTCGTTTGAAACATAAAAACTGGCCATTTGATCTCCTTTAAATTCAAATGAATTAATAATGGTTTGAAAGAAAGTTTCAAAATTTTCACCGTCAGAAACGAGTATGTCATGAAATATTTCCTTATTATTTTTGGTGTCTAACAGTATTCTAAATTTTAATCCAGGCATAATTATTAATACATGTTAATTGAGTGATTCTTTGATTTCTAACCCCATTTCTTTACCGATAGTTAACATTAGAGCTTTGGCGTCATCATAGGAATTTGGGATTTCACCTTCAAGAATGGCCTCTTTTATTTTACTTTTTATCACCCCAACTTCATAACATGGGCCTAAATTAAATGATTTCATGATTTCTTCACCTTTAACAGGTGGTTGAAAATTACGAATTTTATCCTTTTCTTCAACGGCTTGAAGTTTTTCTGAAACCAACTTAAAGTTCTCTTGGTAACGCTTCACCTTAAATTCATTTTTGGAGGTGATATCAGCATTACACAATAACATGAGGTCTTCAACATCTTCACCTGCTTCATTCAATAATCGCCTTATTGCCGTATCAGTAACTGAGCCTTTTACCAATGCTATTGGGCGAAGATGAAGTCTAACTAGTTTTTGAACATATTTCATTTTAGCATCCAAAGGAAGACGATGGTACTTGAATATTCGCGGCACCATTTTTGATCCCAATTCCTCGTGACCATGGAACGTCCAACCAATTTTTTTGTCAAATCTTTTGGTTGGGGGTTTAGCGATGTCATGGAGTAGAGCAGACCACCTTAACCAAAGCTTATCCGAAGTTTTTGAGACATTGTCAACCACCTGAAGTGTATGCAAGAAATTGTCTTTGTGGCTTTTTCCGTTAATGGTTTCAATTCCTGATAATTCAAGTAATTCTGGGAAAATATATTCAAGTAAGCCCGTTGATTTTAAAAGCTTAAATCCTCTAGAAGGACAAGGACTCATTAATATTTTATTAATCTCATCAGTAATTCTTTCTCGTGAAATAATTTTGATTCTTTCGGATTGATCTCGAATAGATTTTAGACATGAAATATCAATCTTAAAGTCAAGCTGACTGGCAAATCTAATTGCTCTTAACATTCGTAATGGATCATCGCTGAAGGTTTCGGAAGGATCTAAGGGAGTTCTAATCATT
>JABJEE010000279.1 GCA_018665005.1 Flavobacteriales bacterium | reverse complement strand
ATTGACCAATGATTAGATTCACTTTACCCTTTTCAAAAACAGTTGTGATATCATGAAGAATCTGAATATCAGCAAAAGACTTATTTATGTTTTGAACCTCAATCATTAAAAGAGTAATAATTTGGTAAGTATGAAATTTGACATTAAAATGACCACACTACTCGTTACGATAGCCTGAGTAGATGCTTTTCCAACATCCAATGAACCCCCTTTAACATAATATCCATAGTAGGAAGAAACTGATACAATTAAAAAAGCAAAGCATACAGACTTAATGAGTGCATAAGTAATGTGGAATGGATCGAAAAAAGACCGGATACCCATTACATACACTTCTGTATTAATCAATCCTGACACTTGTAATGCCAACCAGCCTCCTATCAGACTCAACGCCATTGAACAGATAATCAAAATGGGGAAAAATAATATTGCCGCTATCACTTTAGGTAAAACAAGGTAATTAAGAGAGTTTACACCCATGATTTCTAATGCATCAATTTGCTCAGTAACTCTCATAGTACCGATTTCGGAAGCAATGTTCGAACCAACCTTGCCCGCAAGAATCAATGACATGACCGTTGGCGAAAATTCTAAAAAAGTACTTTGCTGAGTAATATAACCCACCGTGTAGTCTGGTAATAAGGGGGTTGTTAATTGATAGGCCGTATTTAAAGCGATTACGCCTCCCATAAAGAGCGACATCAAACCTACTATAAATAAGGAGCTAATACCAATGATTTCGAGTTCAGATATTACTCTTCTCCATAATATGGTCCATTTCGATGGAACTGAAAAGAGGGTTTTTAACATTAAAAAATACCTCCCAAGATGATACATTAACTTCACGATACTAAATTAAACATAATTTTAAAGCATAAACTTTGAATGTAAACCTAATGCTATTTTGTTTTGATTAATTAATTTTCATGTATAAATGAATCAATCTATCACATTTCAAAATATTCTGAAAAAATATCTCCCAATTGAATTTGTGGAGTATGTTTCAAATCTCATTGTGCATTCAAATGTTAAATTCAAGATTGTTGCACCTAGAAGTACGAAGCTAGGTGACTTTCGGGCTTCATTAAAAAAGGATGAAAAATCTCAAATCACGGTTAATGGTGATTTAAATCCATATGCTTTTCTAATTACAACATTGCATGAACTCGCTCATTTAAATACATATCAGCAATACGGTGTCAATGTAAACCCTCACGGCAAAGAGTGGAAAAAAGAATTCTCGGCATTATTAGAACCTGTATTGACGGTCTCGACTCTTCCTTCTGATATTAAAAACACTTTAACCAAATCTGTAAAAAACTTAAAAGCCTCTTCATGTTCTGACATTCATCTATCTAGAGTATTAAAAAAATATGATCAACCTAAAACGACGCAAACTTTAGAAGAATTAGATGAGCACACAATCTTTAGCATCAATAAAAAAGTCTTTACAAAGGGTAAATTGAGAAGAACCCGGTATCTTTGCAAAGAAATGGTTTCAGGTAAATCATATTTAATACATGCCTTAGCTGAAGTAAAGAAGAAAAAATGAATAACTCGTCAACCTATTGTTTGATTATGGCCGGTGGTGTCGGAAGCCGTTTTTGGCCTTTGTCAACAGAAGAAAACCCCAAACAGTTTTTAGATATTTTAGGAACTGGTAAAAGTCTCATTCAATTGACTTTTGATCGTTTTAATCAAATGATACCTGAAGAAAACATTTATGTGCTGACCAATAAGGACTACAAAAGTAAAGTTGTTGAACAGTTGGGAATTGACAGCGATCAAGTATTGTGTGAGCCTCAAAGAAAGAATACAGCTCCTTGTATTGCATATGCAACCGCCAAAATTCACAAGAAGGATTCCAATGCTATTTTACTGGTTTCTCCTGCTGACCACCTCATCATCAATGAAGCACAATTTTTTAAAGATTTAAAAACAGGAATAGAAAAAGCTAAACACTCCAATAACCTGGTAACCTTTGGTATTAAACCCAATAGACCTGATACGGGTTAT
>JABJEE010000278.1 GCA_018665005.1 Flavobacteriales bacterium | reverse complement strand
CCATCTATGCTTTCTGCAACCCAAATATCTAAACCTCCAACACTCCCTCTTCTATTCGAGGAAAAGAAAAGATAGTCAAGGCCGTCAATTTTAGCGATTCTCGGCATTGTACTATTCTTGCCGTTCTGATTTATAGAAGAACCTAATGTATCGATAACCTGAAATTTACCGTCGATATAACTTGTAACTAGTATTTTACAGGTGTAGCTAAATCCGTTGTCGTTGCAGGTACTATAATAAAACTTTGTGCCGTCACTTGAAAATGATCCATTTCCATAATTGTTTTCATTATTGAGGAGGTCTTCATTCACTTTATAAGCTTTAAATTTACCGAGACTATCGCGCTCGGAATAATAAATTTTATTTCTGTACGACTGGCTATATACCTCCTCTTTGTTGCTTAAGGAATCTGCTTTTAAGGATGAGAAAACAAGTCTATTGTCTTTAAAGTCATGTGGAAACTCAGCATTATAAGAGTTAACAGTTAAGGGCAGATGTATGAGTGAATCCAGTTCTTCGGTTTTGTTTTCTAATGCCCATTTGGTAGATTCAACTTCTCTCACAGATTTTTTGTAAAACCAAGAAGCTTTTTTTTCTTCTAGTTTCTTTGCGCTAAGTTTAAAAGTTTTTAAGGCTTGATTATAATTTCCATTCTGCTTTTGCATCAAACCCAAATTTAGTAGGCTGTTTTCATATATTGTAGTTTGTTCTCTTGCGTATACTTTCCCGTAGTACCTTTCAGCTTCGACATAATTTTTATATGCTTTTTGGGTTTCAGCATATTTCCACAATAACTCTATAGAATTCGAATCTTGCTCAAGGGCTTGCTTATAGTAATCTAACGCATAATAATAATCACCCTGTTCGTATTGCTCGTCCGCAAATGAAATAATCTTTTTTAATTTATTCTGCGAAGATCCTGCAAAACAAATGGCAATAAAAAAAACAATTAAATATAGTCTGGGCATACTCTATGAATAATGCGTTTTGGTTTGAATTTTCGAATAATGTAACGGACAGCAAATTCGATGCCCCCTCTTAAGTGGCTTGCAGGAACAAGCTTCGAAAAATTGATGTCATAGCTTATTCCCACGAATAAATCTTGATAGTCATATCCAAATGAAAGATATGCGGCATCTTTGTTTCTAAACCAAACCCCTCCATACAATGCGGAGTATACATCTTTCTTTCGTTCTAAATAATATTTACCGGACCCTCCAATTACCAATTCTTTGTATACACCTTGACTAGAGAATTGAGCACTCGGGACAATGTCCCATTTTTCGTTCAGTTGAAAGGTGCCTTTCACAAAGGAGTTATATCGAATTTCTCTTGGAATTTCTAGGTCATAAAACCCTTGATTCGGGCGATTTAAGTTGAACGCGCCAACTCCGGCTAATACTTTAAATCTATTGTCCCTGAAATATTCATAAACTAATCCTGCTCCAGTCGACATATTTGTTTTTCTTGAGCTTTGGTAGGTTTCGTTAGATGGGGCGCTTGGGTTAAAAACGTAACCATTATATTGACTGTCAAAGTATAATGCATCCCAATTGATTTGACGGTGATTCATTCCAAAATTTATACCCGGCCGTATAACATGAGCTGAATCAGACGTGAGTTTTATAGCATATGAAAGGTTTCCCTGCATTTCTACAGTTCTGAATTTTCCATCTCCAGCTTGATCGTTAAACAAATTAACTCCGATCCCTAAATTTTTAAACTTACCATCAACGGACATGGCCATTGTACTAAATGGTACGGTTACACTTCGCCATTGATCTCTATAATTTCCAATAAAACGATAGTCTCCATCAAAATGACCTGCGTGACCCGGATTTTGAAACAATTGATTGTCATTGAATTGTGACCAATGTATATCCTGTGACATAACAGAAGGTGTTATGAATAAGCAAGAAAACCATACGAGATAAAGGAGTCTCATTTGTTATTTAATTGTTATCTAAGATACAACAAAAAACCTGAAAAATAAATTAAGGAGTACTCAATGAAACAGGGATGATTTTTCCATTTAAAAATCTTCCTTGTTTACGAGCAAAGTCAAAAATATAAGAACCCATTTCTTTAGGTGATATTTCTGCTTTAAAACCGGGGAATGCCTTTTCGAGCATTTTAGTTTGAACCGCACCTAAACACAAGCAATTCATTTTAATAGAAGAGTCTTTATACTCTTCGGCAAATACTTCTGTAAAGGCGCAAAGCGCGGCTTTTGCACTGGAATAAGCGGTTAATCCTGGGAATTTTGCTGAACCCTGAAACCCTCCCATCGAGCTAATGTTCACAATGTGAGAATTTGTTTTATTCAGATAAGGGATGGATAATTTTGTAATTTCCATTATGCCAATAGTATTCACCTGAAATGACTTAACTAAATCATCTTTACATAGATCCTCAAAGGGTTTGTTTACGAGAAATCCGGCATTATTAATCAATATGTCTATAGGCCCGAATTGATCTAATACTTGACTAAAATCGTTCGAGTTAATGTCTTCAAGATCTAAATGATGATAGCTGACGTTGCTCAATGATTTAAATGATTGTTCCATCAAGTCTGTGTTGCGTGCAAACGCAATGACTTTACAATCACTTTCTTTAGCTGCCACATGAACCAGAGCATTTCCGATCCCCGTACTTGCACCTATGACCACAATTCGTTTACTCATCATAAGAGATTTTGAGTGTTTCACTTGAAGGATGCGCCTGACAAGTCAAAATATACCCTTCTTTTACTTCTTCGTCTGTTAGAGAATAATTTAAATCCATTGAAGCGCTGCCTTCAAGAACTTTTGCCTTGCAAGAGGAGCAAACACCTCCACGACAAGAGTAGGGGGCATCTAGTCCCTCACTTTCTACGGCATCAAGTATTGAGCTGCCTTTTCCAGAGAGTTCAAATGAAGCCTCATCATCATCGATCAATACCGTTACCTTGGACATACCATCGAATTTCTCAGTTTTTGCTTCTTCAGATATTGTAGGAGTAGTGAAAAGCTCGAAAAGAATTCTCTCATCAGAAAGGCCAAAAAACTTTAGTGTTTCTTTACAAGAATGAATCATTTCTTCAGGTCCACAGATTAAAAAGTAATCATTTTTGAGAATTTCAATATTTTCTTTAATTAAAGAGGTCAAAGTGTTTTTGTCAATTCTTCCTTTTTGCATACCCTCAATGCTCTCTCTGCTAAAAAAATAAGACGCTGATTTAAGAGGTAAATTTTTGATTTCTTCAAGAAAAAGGGCTTCATCTTTGGTTTTGTTCCCATAGATTAATGTGGCCTCGATTTCTTGAGCATTGGATTTTAAAAGGGACATCATTGGAGTAATCCCACTGCCTGCAGCAATAGCAACAAAACTCTTGGCTTTTTGCGGAAGAACAAAATTCCCTGTTGGTGCAGAAACCAAAATAGGATCCTTGTGATCAGTTAGATCATTGAACCAGTTTGATACGATTCCATTCTCTACCCTTTTAATGGCAATGCTTAAAGGTTGATTGGGGTGGCTACAAATAGAATAAGATCTCCGCTGTTCTATTCCCTCAATATGTAAAACAAGATTGACATATTGACCGGGTTCGAATTTAAACTTCGATTCTAACGCAGAAGGCACTTCAAATTCAACCCTAACGGCTTGTGAATTTAGTTTTTCAACATTAGAGATTTGAAGAGAAAAATAACCCTTTAAAGCTTGTTTTTCTTTTTTTCCGAAAAGATTGAATATTCCCATAGTTTAATCGTCAAATGATATTATTACTTTTTCAGTTGTTGGATGCGCTTGACAGGTAAGAACATATCCATTCTCTATTTCATCCTGTTCTAATCCATAGTTTACATCCATACTGACATTGCCTTCTAAGACTTTTGCTTTGCATGTACAACAGACTCCTCCCTTGCATGCAAAGGGAAGGTCAATGCCCGTTTTTTGTGCTGCATCTAAAATGTTTTCACCTTCCGAATTTAAAGGAAATTCAAATTCATCTCCATCTAATTTTAATTCGATTACGCTGTCAAACGAGGGTGTGTTTTTTGCAACAACAGATTTTACTTTTTTAATAGAGGTACCGAAAAGTTCAAGATGAATATTGGAGGAAGGAACACCTCTTCTTATTGAGACTTCACGAATGGATAGTGTCATTTGTTCTGGTCCGCAAATATATATGTCATCAATGACAATGTCTTTTAAGAAAGCATCGTATAAATATTCGCATTTTTCTTCATCAATTCTTCCCTTTTGAATTCGGTTTCCGAGGTTTTCTTTTGAAAAAATATGTGTAACACTTAAGCGATTAATGAAATTGTTTTTTAATGCTTCTATTTCTTCTCTAAATATTACTGAGCTAAACCCTTTGTTCCCGTAAAAAAGATTTACGGTGCTTTTTTCTTCGTGAAGTAAAATACTTTTAAGAATAGACAATATTGGAGTAATTCCACTTCCTGCGGCAAAAAGCACATAGTTTTTTTCTGATTTCGGCGATGGTATATGTTTAAAGTTGCCTGTAGGGGGAAAACATTCTATAGAATCTCCTTTTTTAATCGAAACATTTGCAAAAGTTGAAAACACACCTTTTTCGACTTGTTTAATCGCTACTTTATGAACTCCTGATGATGGTTCTGAGCACAGTGAATACGACCTGCGAAGGTCTGCACCGTCGATTTCTTGTTTCAGTGTAAGATATTGTCCTGAATAAAAGGAGAATTTATCTTTCAATTCGTCAGGAATACCAAATGATAACGATACACAATCCTCAGTTTCTTTAACGACTTCTTCTATCGTTAGTTTATAAAAATCAGAGCTCATAAAAAAATCGTTTCTATTTAAGTGTTAAAATTAATCAATCTTCTCTTGATTACAAGAGATAGAAAACATTGTTCAATTAGTTTTGTTTTAGTTGGTGTAGTTTATACTTATATTTGTTTAGTTAACGCTTTATTCATGAAGAACATAGATATTAAAAGCCTAGAAGAAAAATTTCAGAAAAAAATTGATGCAGACATCAAGATAGAGCCTAATGATTGGATGCCTGATAACTACAGAGCAACATTGATTAGACAAATTTCACAACATGCTCATTCAGAAATAGTTGGCATGCTTCCCGAAGGCAATTGGATAACGAGAGCCCCCAATTTGAGGAGAAAAGCGGTATTGCTTGCGAAAGTGCAAGACGAAGCCGGTCATGGTTTATATTTATACTGCGCGACCGAAACCTTGGGCGCGGATAGAGAAGACACAATAGATGATCTTCATTCTGGCAAAGCCAAATATTCATCAATATTCAATTATCCAACGCTTTCTTGGGCTGATATGGGAGCAATTGGATGGTTGGTTGATGGTGCAGCGATCATGAATCAGGTACCATTATGTAGGTGTTCATATGGCCCGTACGCGCGAGCTATGGTCAGAGTTTGCAAAGAAGAATCCTTTCATCAGCGTCAGGGTTTTGAAATCATGACAAAGTTGGCTTCTGGAACCAAGGAACAAAAAGAAATGGCACAAGATGCACTGAATCGATTTTGGTGGCCGTCATTAATGATGTTTGGCCCGAGTGACGCCGATTCAAAACATACAGATCAGTCCATGAAATGGAAAATAAAACGTCACACCAATGATGAACTCAGACAGCAATTTGTAGACATCACTGTTCCTCAAGCGGAAATGATTGGTTTAACTATTCCTGATAAAGATTTGAAATGGAATGAATCCACAAAGTCTTACACTTATGGTGCGATAAACTGGGATGAATTCTGGCAAGTGGTAGGAGGAAATGGACCCTGTAATAAAGAAAGGGTTGACGCAAGAAGAAAAGCGAAAGAGGATGGTAAATGGGTAGTTGAGGCAGCTATGGCGTTCGCTAATAAAAGGAGTGCTAAAAAATCAGCGTAATATGACACAAGATAAAAAAGATTGGCCCCTTTGGGAGGTATTCATTAGAAGTAAGCAAGGACTCAATCACAAACATGTGGGAAGCTTAAGGGCTGCAGATTCAACAATGGCTGTAGAGAATGCAAGAGACGTTTATACAAGAAGGCAAGAAGGTATTTCTATTTGGGTCGTTCCTTCAAATTTAATTACAGCTTCAGATCCTTCAGATGAGGAATCATTATTTGAGCCTTCGGCTTCAAAGGTATACAGACACCCTACTTTTTATGACGTTCCTGATGGGATTTCACACATGTAATTATGACAAAACAAGAAGCATTATACAATTACGTTCTGCGCTTAGGAGACGACAGCTTAATTTTAGGTCAGCGATTGGCTGAATTATGTGGCCATGGCCCAATACTTGAAGAAGATATCGCGCTAACAAATATTTCTCTAGATTTAATAGGTCAGGCAACCTTATTTTTAGATTATGCCGGAGCTTTGAGTGGTGAAACAAAATCCAACGATGACCTGGCTTTTTTAAGATTGGAAAAAGAGTATGTGAATGCGCTTTTATTGGAACAGCCCAATGGTCACTTTGGTGATACAATCATGCGTCAATTTTTATTTGATGCTTTTCGAAAACCTCTATTAGAATGCCTCCAAGATTCATCAGAAAAAGAGCTTGCTTCAATTGCAGAAAAAGCTTTAAAAGAAACCAAGTATCACTTAAAACATTCGTCAGAATGGGTCATTAGACTTGGAGATGGCACAGATGAATCCCATGAGAAAATACAGGGATCCCTTCATACCTTGTACAGATATTCACACGAATTGTTTTTTGAGGATGAATCTGATTTTTTATTGCAGAAAAGTAAAATTGTTCCTGAATTAAATTCCATCAAGTTAGAATGGGAAAAGACGGTAAAGAATGTATTCGAAATGGCAGGCATTGCGCTTCCAGAAAACGATTGGAAGTTTGAAGGAGGGCGTCAGGGAAGACATTCTGAACATATGGGTTTTTTGTTGACAGAATTACAATATATGCAACGAACCTACCCGAATATGGAATGGTAAACACAATAAATCATATCTGGAGTTTATTGGAAGAGGTATATGACCCAGAAGTACCTGTTCTTTCAGTTGTTGATTTGGGAATTATACGGTCAGTAGAAGAAAAAAAAGAAGCGATTCATGTAACCATTACCCCCACATATATTGGATGTCCCGCAATGCAAACTATTGAGGAGGATATTCAAACAAAATTTGAAGAATCGGGTATATCGAACTTTAAAATTTCCACTTCAATAGCTCCAGCATGGACTACGGATTGGATGTCTGAAAAAGGCAAAAAGAAGTTGAAAGATTACGGTATAGCACCTCCTCAAAATGAACCTGATAAGTCATTGCTATTTGCCGAACCAATTGTTGTTCCCTGTCCGAGATGTGAATCTTCAGATACCAAAATGGTAAGTCATTTCGGAAGTACGGCATGCAAGGCACATTATCAATGTAACCAATGTAGAGAACCCTTCGATTATTTTAAATGTTTTAAATAGATTTCTTTTTTAAAGAAAGTGTATCTAGCCAATAAATTAATTTAAGCGAAAAGCTGTTTGTTGGACCGTTTTTTAAAGTGTTATTCAGGGTGTTCCAATAATTTTCACTTACTTCTGAATCTGAGGTAAAAATCGAGTTTTTCCAAACCAGATTAAGCTCACTGCCAGGAAGGAAAACCCATCTAAAAACCATATCAATTGTAAATGCATTGTAATTGATATCGTATACGGAGATTCCATTTTCATCTAATCCAGAATAATTTTCGAGCTTGGAAAGCCTTCCGTTACTCAGTAATTCATTAAAGAAATTGTATGATATTTTAGAATTATAATGCCTCAATCTAAAAGTAAGACCGATGCGATTTGTTAGTGTGTAATCTATTCCCATCGTCATGGTTGATGTTTTGCGATTACGATTTCCGAAAATAATAGCACTACTGGTATCTACTGGATTACCGAATGACACAGCATACCCTTCACTATTAAATTGAAACCCCTGCCTCCAACTTGGTGTTATGAACAGCTGATCATTTACACGAAACCTGAGTTCTAAATCATAGTCCCATTCCCACCAATTGTCTCTATCCACTGCGACATATCCGACCCCTGCATCTACCGCAACTCTTTTTTGGTAGTTCGAGGAAAACCATGCTCGGTTGTAGGTCCAAATAGGTCGTATGAATTTTTCTCCCCATACTCTAGGTTCGAAGTAGTCATTGCTTT
>JABJEE010000277.1 GCA_018665005.1 Flavobacteriales bacterium | reverse complement strand
TCCAGCAGATATTTCACCTATAGTAACTAGTTTTTCCTGCTCCAAAATTGAGCGTGACAGGTCCATGTTTTTCTTCGTGTTTTCCATTACTTTTTTCTCCAACGAACGATTGATCTTAGCGAGCTCTTCTTTGGTGTTTTGAAGCTCCTCGATATAGGAAATCCTGTTAAAAACATTAAGCATCATCTGGGAATATATTCTAAGTAAATTCTTTTCATCCACCGTAAATTCACGTTTCTTTTTCATGATATCAAAACCAACAAAACCAATGGCCTCATTGTCTTGCATCATTGGAATAGAAATCATACTCTGCGTTCCTTCATCGCTTAGAACTTTCCGAACTCTTTCATCTTCAACATCAGCAACATCAGAAAACTCTACGAGCTCACCTTTTTTATGTAAACTGAGAGACAAAGGAACCTTCGAGAACGGCATAGCTTTATGCTCCTCGATCTGAGAAGGAACTCCCTCAGCCACCCACTCGTGTGTAATAGAACAAATTTCCTTCTCAAAATCATACTTAAATACATAGGCACGATCCGCTGATGAAAATTGTGCGATTTCGAAAAGAGAGGTGTTAATTACATTATCGATTTCAGAAATTGGTGCATTGATGTATTCCGTGGTAATATTCAACATGATTTCCTTGAAGCTGGCCATCTGATCCATCTCACGTTTCGCTTTTTCCACATCCGTGACGTTAAAGAAAAAAGCTTGAGAACCAAAAAATTCACCATCTTTCAAAATCGGCCGCGTACGACCTTTGAGAATTATTTCACGACTCTTACTTGTAAGGAATTCACAAGACAACTCATCAACGGAATGACCTTGCATCAGCTCTGGCATAATAGTTTGGAATTTCATTCCCGTCTCTTCAGTAAGAAAATCAGAAATCGACCGGCCCTTAACCTCGTCTAAAGAATTAAAAGACATGTTATTCAACCAAGCCTGGTTCACATAGGTTAGAGCGCCCTGAGTATCCAGCATTTGAATCATTTCAGAGGACTTATCTAAAAGATCTCTATAATTTTTCTCATTGACCTCTATGAGCTCAAGCGATTCCTTTAGGTTTAGAGTTCTATTTTCAACAACCGATTCCAGATTGACTACTAACTTTTCATTTTCAGAATTCTTAATCGCTAAACTCAATTTAAGGTTATTTATTTTTCTTAATCGCTCAATAATCACAATCATAAATATGGCCACAAGAGCGAGCAGTGCAACAAGAAGGTAATTGAAAGATTTCTCATTTTTGATTTTTTCATCTTTGATTGCGAGTTCAAGATCATGCTCTAACACGTCTTTTTTTCTTGTGATATCGTACTCGTACTTCGCTTGCCTTTCTATTATTGCCTTATTATATTCAATTATATCCATACTATCTTTGAATTGGATATTTAACCGAAGCATTTTTAACGCTTCGCTGCTATTATTTTCAACTTCATAAATTTCACTCAGTAATTTAGAGGCTTTTATAATATTTCTTGGAAAGCCTATTTCCTGAGAAATCTTTAAACTCTCAAGGGCATATAATTTGGCACTTCTTGGTTTGTTTCTTAGAAATTCAATTTCTGCCATTTTTATGGTTGAAATCGCAATACCATCCTTAAAACCAATTGTCCTTCTCAGTGCCAAACTCTTATCGTGATATATGAATGCACTATCAATTTCATTATTACTCAAATATAAGCCAGCCAATGAACTGTAACAGTTGGCCACACCCTTTTTATCTTTAATTCCCCTTGCGATCTCAAGAGATTTTAAATAGTACTGCATGGCAAGTTTTTTATTGCCTTGCCGCTCTATAACTGAACCAATACTATTATATACACCTGAAATTTCTTGCTGTTGGCGTTCTGATTGAAGCATTGGAAGACTTCTCTGATAATAATCTAAGGCTTCTGTTAAATTATTTTGTTCTTTATATATCGCTGCAATATTATTTAGAAGCGTAGCAATTCCTATTTTATCATCTATTTTCTTTGAAATCTCTAAACTCTGATGGTAGTAATCCAGTGCTTTGGTTATATTACCTTGGTCATTCAATATATAACCAATATTATTTAACGCTGTAGCAATTTGATAATTATCCCCTGTTTTTTGACAAATCTCAAGACTTTGTTCCAAATAATCCAAACATCTTTCAATCTCTCCATTCGTCATGTAAACAACTGCAATATTGTTTAAGGCACCTGAATAAAGGTTTAATAATACCATCCTTTCCTTTTCTGCAGGAGCTTGAGCAAGTTTAGGCCCAATGATTTCAATCACTCGGTTACACAAAGGAATCATTGTGTCTATGTTGGAGACATAAAGAAGAGATGATAATTCTAAATAGGAATGTGCAACGGCCGTATCTGAACTATTTGGATCGGATACAATGGCATTATAATATTCAATTCCCTCTTCATTCGACATTGTTTGAGAGAAAAGGGCTAATGGAATACCAATTAGACAAAGTATAAATAACTGAATTCTAATCTTCATGGCGTTTTTTTATTTGTTCAAGGCATCCCTTAAGATCTGATTCTTCCCATGGCTTTTGCAGAAACATTTCTAATAAGCCTTCATTTTCAAGCGCTTCAATTTGAGTGGAATTAGCCTGTCCAGAAAGCATAACACAAGGTATTGTTGGGTGCGTCTCCTTTATTGACCTTATAAGTTTCGCTCCAGACATATGCGGCATTTGATAATCAACTATGCAAAAAAGAATATCGACATCATCAAACACACGTGATTTGATATCACTGAGCGCTTTGGAAGGCTCAGTATAAAGTTCTATTAATGTATCTGACGTATCCAAATACTTTTCCATTTGAAAACCTAAAACCTGAAGAATCATAGGGTCATCATCAATACATATGACGGCATTCTTAAACTGACTCATTTGTCTCTTTTAAAATTGATAATAAAACGTGTAAAATTGGGGTTTGACTCTAAAACAACTCTTCCTTGGTGTTCCTCTAGAACATTTTTTACAATATTTAATCCTAGGCCAGATCCTTTTTTCTTTCCCTTGGTGGTAAAAAACTTATTGAAAATTTTTACTTGATTTTTTTCGGAAATCTCGGGACCATTATTTTCAACAGTAATAAAGTAATCATCTTTGGTTGTTTCAGAGTATAGTTTCAAGGTTTTCAGTCCTTGCTGATCCTCCATACTTTCCAATGCATTCTTGATTAAATTCGACCACAGTTGAAAAAGACGAACATCATATCCCTTAATATTAATCGAACTATCGATATCAAAAGTCAGCTCTACAATGTTTTTAATTTTGTGACTAAATACATTTAGGACCGTATTAATATTGTTCTTAATATTCACATTTCCCGATGCCGCGTTACGCTTCTCTCTTATGAATAAACGAAGATTTTGAATAACCTCGGTTGCACGATCACCCGATGTTGAAATTGTTTTTATAAATGAAAAAACGAGTCTAACATTGTGGATGAGGTCTAATAAGACTAGGGGGGCTTTTGACTTCAAAATAAATTGAATTTCTTTTGAGTCTTCAGGCTTAACACGAGCTTTAACCATCAGTATTGCAATATCGTTTAATTGGTCATTTGAAAAACCTGAATCCTGAGTTGTCAAGAAAGACATTATCTCTCTTTGCTCTTTAAGCATCTGAACACCACCAACAAAAAGCTCGAAGTCACTTCTTGAAGCTCTATTAAAGGCATATTCTATGTCTTCCGAAGAGCTTTGAGGTAAAAGTTTTTTGAAAAGAACATCTAAGGTGTAGCTTACATTTTCAGTACCACTTTTTATAGCCCCAAGTGGCGTGTTAAGATCATGAGCAACACCAGAAGCCAATTCACCAATAGTCACCATTTTTTCTTGGTCACGAAGAGATGAGGCCAATTCCATATTTTTGGCTGTTTTTTCCTGAACCAACCTTTCAAGGTTTACGTTGAGGTTCTGAATTGTTTTTTCACTTGAGATTCGTTCCGTAATATCAAACTCCACCATCATAAAACCGCTATGCATGTTGTTTGCATCAAAAAGAGGTTGTAAATTCAATGAAACATAGTATTTAGAACCACTTTTATCAGAATGAAGCATTTCAACTTCCACATTTTGCTTTAGTTTTATGGCCTCTTTTAACCTTTTCAATTCTTGAGATTCTGTACCATTTGAAATAAACTCTCTTGGATTTCTACCCTGCATTTCCTCTAAGCTGTATCCAGACCGATCGATCATAGCTTGGTTTGCCCATGTTATCATCATTTCTGTATCCAACATTAAAACCCCATTATTGGTGTTTTTAGCAACTAGAGACAACCTCACATTCTCTTCTTCCGCGGTCACACGTTGCGTTATTTCCGTACCATACCCAATAACAAAACGAACTTCACCTTTTTCATCAAACAGTGGACCCATTGTACGATGAATCACATTCCGAATACCTTCTTTATTAATTAGGTCGTCAACCCAAACTTTACTCTTTTTGGAACGTAATACTTCATTAAATAATGCACGCCTATCATCTGCCATTTCACTCGGAATACCCTTCAAGCGGCAGTAGTCATAATCATCTTTCCCAATCATGTAATTCCTAATCTTATCGTCCTGAATTCCTTTTGGATTAATAAAAACATATTTATGATTTTTATCAAAAACCGCGACATCTGCTGGGAGATTATTTAAAATAAACTCATAAAACTCGCGTTGTGTTTCAACCTTTGTATTTAGTTCCTTTAAGGCGGTTTGATTTCGTTCATTTCTTTCTCGATACCCCGTAATATCATGCGCATAAATATTCAAATAGCCCTGCTCAGTAATAAGAGCTATTGTAACTGAATAATAGTGTGACTTTGCGTCAATAAAAAAATGATGGTGCCTCTTATCAGAAGTTATTATTTCATTCAATCTTGAACGTAACGAGCTCTCCCCTAAATATCCTTTATTGATTTCAAAATCTGATAAAAAATCGTCCTCGGAGGCTGCATTATAATATACTAAATTCAGATCTAAATCAAATCTTAAAATAGGATTTGGATTCTGTTCAGGAAACTTTGAAATCGCCTCATATTCCTTTTGAATTCTTACAATTTCTTTGTTTTTAGCAATGATGTTTTGTGTAATAATTCTAGATTCCTCTAGACTCTTCCTTGAGGTTTGTTCAAGGAACAAATATTCAGCAATAGTATCATGTAAAGGAAAGTCATTTACGTTAACGTTATAGCTTTTAAGAGCAAATTTCGAATTTATAATTGGAGCCGCCAAAATGTAAATAGAGCCTTCTGATTCCTTGGCCGTAAACTTATATCGTTGCTTAAGTCCCCTTAGATCTAAAAAATGCATTCT
>JABJEE010000276.1 GCA_018665005.1 Flavobacteriales bacterium | reverse complement strand
GAACAAGATTAATTCCTGTCAATTTTGAAGCATGCTATTGATACACACATTTATTCCTATTTTTGACAGTCTATAAAGTATCGACACTACACTCGATTCGCTAAATATTCGGATGCTAATTTACTTTAAATAAACACATAAATATGACATTCTTTAAACTTTCAATTTTCATCTTGACCTTGATGTTTTCCAGTGTATTGGGTTTTTCTCAAAAAGATTTGAATCTAGATGATGCAGTAATGAATCAATACAGAAAATACGCACCTGACCGTGTTTCCAATTTTGAATGGATTCCAGAAAGCACTGATTATTCCTTTTTAGATGAAGGCAGAACCATTTTGGTCAAGTCAAGTCCAAATTCAAACCAAATAGATGAAATCATTAATATATCAGACGTAAACAACATATTAGGGACCGAATTTCGAATATTTTACTCTGTAAGCTGGCTGAATAATACCGAGCTTCTTTTGAGCTACCAAGAGAACTATTATTCTATTAACATCGAAACCAAAGAAGGTGAAAAGCTAGGGAGAATCGAAGATGAATCAGCATCAAGCCCTAAATACGAATCAAATAGCAATAAATTAGCTTATCTCGTAGATAACAATGTTATGATGAAAGATAAAAAAGCGGGAATCATACCAGTTACTCAAAATACAGACCCTAATATTGTTTCTGGTCAAGCCATTGCCCGAAGTGAATTTGGAATCACGGAAGGCCTGTTTTGGTCAAATAACGGAAGCTTTCTGGCTTTTTACCAAAAGGATGAAACCAATGTTCATAATTATCCATTATTGAATAATGAAGATATACCAGGAACACTTATGAATGTGAAATACCCAATGACTGGTCAGCTTTCTGAAAAGCCTAAAATTGGAATTTTTAATACCAAAACTAGAAACACCGTATTCATAAATCCTAGAGGAAACAACGATGATTATCTCACAAATCTTTCTTTCACTCCAGATGAAAAATATGTCGTGATTGCTGAAGTGAATAGAGGTCAAAACCATATGTGGCTGAATGTCTACAGTACTGAAGACGGCAGTTTTATTAAAACCCTATTAGAAGAAACAAACGAAAAATGGGTTGAGCCTGAAACTCCCGCTTATTTTCCATGTGAGAACGAAAACTCCTTTGTTTGGATGTCTGAAAAAAACGGTTTCATGAACTTATATTACTATGATTTTGAAGGCAATCTTAAATACCAAGCTACAGACCATCAATTTATTGTAAAAGAAATTCTAGGCATGAGTAGCGATAAAAAGCATTTATATTATTCAGCTACTGGTGAAAACCCAATGAACACTATGGTATATGACTTTAACGTCAAGAAGAAAAAGTCAACACTTTTAACAACAGTTGAAGGAACGCATCGAGTCAATATATCTGATAATGGGAAATATTACTGTGACACCTACAGTAATGGTACTACACCAAATAAGTCAATTATCTATAATTCAAAAAGAAGTCCCGTCAAAACAATTAACAACTCTATAAATAAACTAAAAGACCATAAAATCGGGAAAACAGAAATTGGATCCTTGAAAGCCTCAGACAATAGTGACTTGTATTACAGAGTCATTAAACCTTATGATTTTGACAGCACAAAACAATATCCTGTAATGATATACGTATACGGTGGACCTCATGCTCAGTTGGTTACCAATTCCTGGATGTATGGAGCAAGCCTTTGGATGCATTGGATGGCGAATCAAGGATATATTGTATTTACATTGGACAATCGAGGTTCGGCAGGTAGAGGTTTTGACTTTGAGTCTCAAATACATCGTAAACTTGGAACACTTGAAATTGAAGATCAAATGGTGGGGGTAGATTATCTAAAAAGCCTGAGTTATGTTGACCCAGAGAGATTTGCTGTTCATGGTTGGTCTTATGGTGGATTTATGACCACTTCTCTCATGTTAAAAAAATCAGGTGTTTTTAATGTTGGTGTTGCTGGAGGGCCGGTTACCGACTGGAAATATTACGAAACTATGTATGGAGAAAGATATATGGACCGACCAGAAGAAAACCCAACAGGATATAAACAATCATCATTATTTACTCATGCCGAAAATCTTAAAGGAGACCTGCTCCTGATCCATGGAACGGTAGATGATGTGGTGGTGATGCAACACAATCTTGCTCTCGTACAAAAATTTGTCGAACTCGGTATTCAAATGGATTTCTTCCCCTACCCTATGCATAAGCATAACGTTTATGGAAAAGACCGTATTCACCTTATGACTAAAGTGCTCAATTACATTATTAAAAATAATGAATAAACCCGTTAAATAAAGCTGTGAATTTCAATTACAAAAACGAATTCGGCTACATCAGAATTGAATATATAATCGGTGTTTTTTTCCTGATAAGGCTGATTGGAATAACCAGTGCTCCACTTGAAGTCGCACATAATTGGCGACAGGTCACGGGGCTAATGGTTGCACGTAATTTCTTTGAAATTGATCCTTCTTTGTGGTTTCCACGAGTAGATGAAACCAATGGTGTCTCAGGCATTATCGGAATGGAGTTTCCCCTTTTAAATTACTTACATTATCTCATCTCTTTAATTTTTGATTACCATCATTGGTATGGTAGACTTATTAACTTATTGGTTTCAAGTTTAGGTATCTATTTTTTCTTTAAGCTGATTAAAGAGCGATTAAATGAGAAAACCGCTTATTATTCAAGCCTATTCCTACTCGGTTCCATATGGTTTATCTATTCAAGAAAAATGATGCCTGATACATTTAGCATGTCCCTAGGTTTTGTAGGATTATATTATGCATGGAAATATCTTTATGAGGCAACATTAAAAAACTACTGCTTATTTTTCTTATTTATCTCATTGGCGTTTCTCAGCAAAATATCTGCCGTAATGTGCATCATAGGATTCCCATTTCTCATTAATAATTTTCAATTAAACAAATCACGTATTCACCTAATTCTAGGCCTTTGTATATCCCTATTGATTACCTATTTGTGGTACTTTCTATGGAATCCACATCTTGCAGAGACCTATGGAAGCTGGTACAATTCAGGCACAACTATCGTCAATGGCATTTCAGAGCTATCCCTAAATTTACCTGAAACATTTAAACGCTTTTACTTCGGTAGCTTTCATAGCTTTATTGCTTTTTCTGTACTTGTATTTTCTATTGGCTTCTGTTTCTTTAAGAAACAATATAAAATGTTGTTATTCCTCCTTTCCGCTAGCCTTTTATTTGTTCTGTACATGGCAAAGTCAGGGGCCATATTTTATATTCATGGGTATTATATCATTCCGATTGTTCCTGTATTCGCGATTCTCATTGGTAACTTCATGGCTACAATTAAGAACAAGTATATTGCCCTCTCCATTGTTGTTCTCTTTCTTGTGGAATCTATTGCCAACCAACAACACGATCTGTTCACAAAGGATAGCGAAAAGTATAAATTGGAACTTGAATCTATCGCTTCAAAGTTGGTTGATAAAAATGATCTCGTCGCAATAAATGGCAATGGGAATCCTCAAGAACTCTATTTGAGCCACAGAAAAGGTTTTGTGCTCAATAATGAAGATCTAAAGAATGAGTTAAAACTGAAATCAATAAAATCTAAGGGTTGTAAATATATAATCGTCAACAAACACCAATTTAAAGACAATCTCAATTATAAAAAAATCTTTAAAAATGAACATTACGTGATTTACGAGATAGAAGACTGAAGCTCTCTCCACCCTCCTCCATTTGAGCAATCCACACCTTGCTCTTTAAAATATTGAGCAGCCATTCCACTTCTTTGGCCAGATGCACAACAAAATACAATGGGTGATTTCATTGCTTTTATCTCTTCAACATGTTCTAGAATTTCTTGAACAGGTATATTCTTCGATCCTTCAATGTGACCAGATTCAAATTCTTCTCTTGTCCTAACGTCAATAATTATCTTCATATGAACACAAAAATATCAACAAATTACAAATAGTAAAACTTAACTCTTAAATCTTGTTTATTTTTGCACCATGAAACACATCTCACAAGAATCTATCGATAAGGCAATATCTGTAATTGACAACCTTGACGATGCCCATTTAGAAAAGGTATTTGAAAAATACGCATTGGAACAGCAAACATTATTGGCCTATTTAATGTCTGCCCCAGGAGAGTATGAGAACGAACAGCTTGAAGGTCTTCTTGTTTATTATTTCTGTTTAATCAGCGAATGCTTTAGTCAACAGGGACTCAAACCAGCTGAAATCCAGGAGCAACAAATCGAAGATCATCAAGAGCCTTATTTCGAAATGTTAGACGACTATTTCGAAAATGAAGACGAAGAAATTATTGATTCATTTGTAGACCAACCACATTTGTCAAAGTTCCTTGCCATCGAAGTATCAACAGAGGATGATGATGGCAGCAGTCTAAACGATGAAACAGCTTCACAAGTTTTTATTGTGACCTTGTCTATGGTCGTATTGTTAAATAAAGCCATTTCCTAGACTGAAAAAGTACACTTTATCGAAACTTCTTAATATATTTGCGCGGGGTAAGTCTTCTACGACCAGCTCCCTCTTAATCCTCCAGGACGGGAACGTAGCAAAGGTATGAGGTTGTAGCGGTGCGATAGAAGTAGCTTACCCTTCTTTTATGAAATAAGGTAAGACATTACAATGGAATGAAAGCCCGATTAAATTTCTTTATTTTATTATCCTTAATATTTTTTTCCTCATGTTTAAATGATGGGGAGATGGCAGTTGAGAAAAACAATACCATCATCTACTTTGACCATAAAGAAGATGAAGACCTTGCCAACAAATTACTTGACTTTTGGATTAAAAATAAATATGAGGGTAAAGAGAAGCAAAGTCTAAAAATATCTAGACTTGAAGGAAATAAAACACTACTATTAAAAGTTATTGTTCGAGAGAGTTTCAAAGCTCAAAAGATGCCATTCGAAGATATTAAACGATTTAACGATATTCAAACCAAGCTAAATAAAGAGATTTTTTTGAATGTCCCTTGTCAGATTGCCGTATGTGATGAATATTTCAATGTGCTGACTATACCTAATAAAATCAATCCCTAAAATGAAAATATCAGCATCCATTTACAGTGACAAGAAAAGACCTCTTAAAGAAGTGATTGATGATTTAGTTGAACATCAAATAGAGGTATTACATGTCGATTGTAATGACGATATAGCCGTTTTTGACGATATTAGAAACATTAGAAAATGGTGCCAGACTCCAATTGACCTGCACATCATTACTGAGAATCCGGAGAAGTATTTTGATTTATTGATTGAAAACCCCGTTGAGTATATTACTTTTCAATATGAGAATTTAAAAAATCCTCTGCATATACCAGAAAGAATAACTGGTAAAAAAGGATTGGCCATTACCACACCCACTGATGTTCGTGTTTTTAATGATTTTGAATACATGGATTTTATTTTAATTATGGCAACCATACCTGGACAAAGTGGAGGCTCGTTTGATCGAATTAATTTTTCAAAAATTAGAAAGTTTAGATCAAAATACCCTAGAAAGTCAATACACGTAGATGGTGGCGTTAATGCTGAAGTTTCTTTTATTCTAAGAAACATGGGGGTGAGTCTTTCTGTTTCGGGATCCTATTTATTTAGTGGTGCAAGCATTGGGAACTCTCTCATGAATCTTACTCAAAGAGAAATTGATTCTACTTATTGCGTTGGAGACTTCATGACTCCTCTAGAGGAAACGCCTCATACACATATTGAAAATGCAACAACAAAATCCATATTGGAATGTGTCGAAAATGGAAATATGGGATTCGCTTTGATCTGCAATAACCACAATGAATTGTTCGGATTGACCTCAAGTGCAGATATACGAAAAGCATTGTTACATAACATTGAAAATGCTTCGTCAATTGGTCCCGATGACCTCATAAATAAAAAACCCATTAGCATCTCTGAAAAAGCAACCGTAATAGAGCTTCTTCAAAAGATAAAATCTTGTGCATTTCCAATCATGTATTTACCTGTAGTTGATCAGTCAAACAATGCGGTAGGAATTGTTAATTTTGTACACCTCATTAAAGGCGAAATATGATTATTCATCTCAAAAAAAATACAACAGCAGAAATGCTTGATGCTATGACAAAGCAACTCAAAGCTTTTCATATAAAACAAGAAAATCGTGAGCTTCTGATCACAAGTTCTGGGCTTAAAGAGATTCCTACTCAATTCGAGAATTATGTAGAAGAAAAATGGGTCTTTGATTCAGATATGCAGCTTTCGTCTAAAACTTATAACAGTGACAAAACTGAGATAGATTTAGGCACTGTAAAAATAGGTGGTGACACCAACAATACTG
>JABJEE010000275.1 GCA_018665005.1 Flavobacteriales bacterium | reverse complement strand
GGATTTCAGCTTTATATTCTAATTGATCAGAAAATAAGTTGGGAATTGCTTCTTGAATAAAATAATTCTTGGCTTTAAATGCAATTTTAGACACCCGCTCTCTATCCTTTTTCTTGGTAGGTGAATCGGACCAATAATTAGAATTTAACATGATAACCTTATTACAAGATGGCATTTTTTCCTTCAACAAAAGGGCGACATAACCTCCCATACTGTGTCCAACCACATTAAAATCATCGACCTTTTCCTTGTTTAGAATGGAGACAATTTCTTCTGCCATAAAATCTATGCTCGGCTTGTTGGAATCATTTAACGCCGACTTTCCATGACCAGGAAGGTCAACGATAAGCTTTCTGCAATTGAGCTCATTCAAAGGCAAATAATGCCACATACTCATTGACTCCAAAAAGCCATGAATGAATACACAAAGAGGTCCAGAACCTGAAATCTTGTAGTTTAACAAAAATCCGTTATTTAGAATTCATGGCATCTTCTATTTCCTCTACCTCAAGAGGAATATCAGCCATTAAATTAAATGGAGCCCCACTTTTCTGAACGACTAGGTCATCCTCAAGTCTGATTCCCAAACCTTCTTCTGGAATATATATTCCAGGTTCACATGTAAAAACCATCCCTGCCTCGATAGGGGCATTCCACAACCCAACATCATGCGTGTCGAGACCAATAAAATGGGACGTGCCGTGCATAAAATACTTTTTATATGCTGGCCAATCTGGGTTTTGATTTTTAATGTCATCTAAAGTTACTAAACTCAAATTGACCAATTGTTCTTCCATGAGGTGGCCAACTTGTTTGTGATAATCTGCCATCATTATTCCAGGAACCAATAGTTTTTCCGCTTCTTTCTTAACATGTAATACAGCATTATAAACATCTTTTTGACGTTCGGAAAACCGACCACTGACAGGAATGCACCGGGTTAGATCAGACGCATAATTTGCATATTCCGCACCAACATCCAATAAGATTACATCACCAGCCAAGCATTCTTGATTATTTTCGATATAATGAAGTACACATGCATTTTTTCCAGAAGCAACGATAGGTGTATAGGCAAACCCCTTTGAAGAATTCATTAAAAATTCATGAACAAGCTCTGCCTCAATATGATGCTCCCATACACCTGGTTTAATAAATTTCAGCAACCTGTTAACTCCTGCCCTAGTGATATCACACGCCTTTTGCATCAATTCAATTTCAATCGGATCTTTAATGGATCTGATTTTATGCATAATGGGAGCGGACTTATAGGTTCTGTGTCCGGGATAATCCTTTTTCACTTTTTTAATAAATCGGTCTTCTCGTGTTTGAACCTCATTATTGGCTCTTAAATGCTCATTGGTATTTAAATATATCCCATCTGCTTCAGCCATCATTTGCTTGAAAATAGTCGGAAAATCCTGAAGCCAATAAACTGTTTTTATTCCTGAGACCTCAAAAGCATTTTTTTTATCCAATTTTTCACCTTCCCAAATGGCTATTAGCTCACTTGTTTCTTTTAAAAATAGTACTTCCTTATGTTTTTCTGTTGAAGCTTCCGGAAATAGGACCAATATCGATTCCTCCTGATCAACACCGGATAAATGAAGAATATCACGATGCTGCTGAAAAGGCATCGTACTATCAGCACTTATTGGGAATATGTCATTTGAATTAAAAACAGCCAGTGACTTAGGCTCCATACGTGAAACAAAATTCTTTCTATTGTTTATGTACAGACTGGCATTTATTCTTTGGTATTTCATGAATATAATTTTTAGCTAATTTACCGAAAAAGGACCAAGGTAGATACATGAATCTTAAAACAATTCAATTAAAAGAGGTAGAAAAAAAGTGGTATTTTTTTTCATTTTTGACTTACAAAATCAAATATTTTAAGAACATTACAGATCTCATACGAATCAAGATATAATACGCACAAAAGAGTACCTGTAATGTAAATTTTTTACAACAAATGAACTTTTTAGTGCGCACTTTGTTTAACTATCAAATCAAAAACTTAAACAATATGAATAATTTATTACTTGCAGGCGATTTCAAAGAAATGTTGCCTAACGATTACGTCGGTTTCACATTCTTTGTAGGATGTATGGCCATGATGGCTGCTTCAGTCTTTTTCTTTTTATCAATGAACTCATTTGACCGTAAATGGAAAACATCTATTTTAGTTTCCGGTTTAATCACATTCATTGCAGCGGTTCACTACTTCTATATGCGCGACTATTGGGGCGGATCAGTACATTTAGACGCAGATGGTGCGGTAGTGGGAAGTTCACCTACTTTTTTCAGGTATGTCGATTGGATTTTAACAGTTCCGTTGATGTGTGTAGAGTTTTATTTAATTCTTAAAATAGCAGGAGCAACGAAAAAATTAATGTGGACACTAATTGGAGCCTCCGTTGTAATGCTTGTAACTGGTTACTTCGGTGAAGCTGTTTATCAAGAAAATGCCGCATTGTGGGGATTTATCTCGGGAGCTGCATATTTTTACATCGTTTATCTAATTATGTTCGGAGAAGCCAAAGAGCTAGCTACAAAAGCTGGTGGAAGCGTTCTAAGCGCGCACAACATGCTTGTGAAATTTGTGCTTATAGGTTGGGCTATTTACCCTCTTGGATACATGATTGGAACCGCTGATGGACAATGGTATTCTTTCATGGGTGACATTGGTATAGACATGAATGTTGTATACAATATTGGTGATGCCATAAATAAGATAGGTTTTGGACTTGTTGTATATAGTTTAGCTGTAGCTTCAACTTCCAAAGAAGCAGCATAAGAATTTTTCTTTAAAACAATTTAGTTTATAACGGGACTTCGGTCCCGTTTTTTATTTGAACCAGCTGGAGTATTTTACGTAAT
>JABJEE010000274.1 GCA_018665005.1 Flavobacteriales bacterium | reverse complement strand
GGAACACCAACAGACCCTCAGTTCACATTGGTAAGCGAATTGTTGGGAGATGTAGATGTTTCTGATTTAACTCCTGATGGTTATTCCGTTCCCAATTTCTTTGATTGGAACGACACGACATACGCTATGGTGGGATGTGTTGATGGAAGTTTGAAATTTATTGGAGATATTGATGGTCATCTTTCTGATGGGGATTCCTTTACTTTTATTGATAACTCTTTTCTTGGGCTTCAGGTTGGTGCTTATAGTTCCGCCTATGTTTTGGATATTGATAACGACTCTGAGTTAGATATGTTTTTAGGACAAGATTTGGGTGGTGTTTTCCATTTCGAAAACCAAACTGGAAGCAATTTGGGATTTGAGGAATTCAAATATGAACCAAGAATTCAAATTTATCCAAATCCATTTGATGGGACCATTCATCTTAAAAAAATAGGATTTGATTCCAATGAAAAAATACAGATTAGTGATTTTTCAGGTAAACTGGTCGCTGAATATGATCTTAAAAATCAAGAAGCAGAGCTAAATCTATCACATTTAGATTCAGGAATATATTTCATCCAATGTATTATTTCTGGACAGAAAGCCAAAATAATTAAGCTGTAAATTACTTAATATTAATTTTTAATACATTCTGATCACCAACAAAGGCTTCGAGTGTATCTCCTATATTCACTTCTCCAACACCTGCAGGTGTGCCAGTGAAAATGATATCTCCTTTCTTTAGAGTGATAAACTTTGAGAGGTAGCTAATAATTTTGTCTAAAGAAAAAATCATCTGATTTGAATCTCCAGATTGGACAGTTTCATTGTTTTTGTTCAAGCTAAACAGAATACCATTGGGAAAGTCACTTATTTTCAGCCATTGATTTGATAATGGAGCGCTATTGTCAAAACCTTTTGCTATTTCCCAGGGCAAACCAGATTTTTTACATTCTGTTTGTAAATCTCTTGCGGTAAAATCTAATCCTAAAGTAAATTCAGAATAATAAGTATGTGCATATTTTTCTTGAATATTTTTACCCACTTTTTCTATTTTAATAACCACTTCACACTCGTAATGCAATGATTTGGTAAATTTCGGGTAATAGAAATTTTTTGTTCTCAGTATTGAGGTGTCGGGTTTAAGGAAATAAATAGGAGATGAAGGTAGGGGGGAATTCATTTCTTTGGCATGATCTATATAATTCCTACCGATACAAATGATTTTCATTCTTTAAATTTATTTTGGAGCTGTGAAAGCTTAGAATTGAAATCCTGCTGATTTTCCTCTTTTTTTTCTGCTTTTATTTTTTCCATTTCTTGAAGCAGTATTTTTTTAGTGTATCTGGGAAAATCTGCCTCAAGCATCCAGCCATAATATCCCGGCTCGGAAACAGAAATTTCTTTAATCGTTTTCCCCTTGTGCTTACCGAAATTATAAATGGCTTCGTTGTTTTCATTAATCGCAAGTCTGCCAGCAAAATCTATGTTCTTGTGAATGGAGTTTCTAGAAAAGTCTGCCAAAAAATCAATATTTGGCTTTAGGTTTTCGTATTGCTCAAGCTGTTTTTCGAATACTTCCCATGTTGCTACTGTATCTGCCATCGCATCATGAGCGTTTATTAGTTCCTTTGAACAATAGAATTTGTATGCAGCAACAAGAGTTCTTTGCTCCATTTTATGAAAAATATTTTGAATATCAACACAATCTTTTGATGATAAATCAAAGTCAATATCTACACGTAAAAACTCTTCAGCCAAAACAGGTATATCAAATTTATTTGAATTGTAACCTGCTAAATCTGAATCACCTATAAACGCTGCAATTTCGGAACCGGCAGCTTTAAAAGTAGGAGCATCTTTAACCATTTCATTGGTCACGCCATGTATGGCAGAATTGCTATCTGAAATATTCATTTCAGGGTTGATAAGCATGTTGAGCTCCTCTTTCTTACCTGAAGGATGAATTTTTAGAATCGCAATTTGAAGGATACGATCTTTAGAAATGTTTAGTCCAGTAGTTTCAAGATCAAATACGCAAAGAGGTTTTTCTAATTGAATATTCATAAAAGAACTCCTGTAAGTTTATTGAACAATAATGAATTCCGTTCTTCTATTTTGTTGGTGATCATCTGCCGAACATTTTGATGTACAATTACAATCGTTGATTAATTTTGACTCACCATATCCTTTGGACGAAATTCTATTTGGGTTACTGATTTTGGAACTGATATATTTAGCGGCTGATTTAGCTCTTTTCTTAGACAATCTCAAGTTGTAAGAAGAAGAACCTCTACAGTCTGTGTGAGACCCAAGTTCAATTTTAACATCAGGATTCTCATTCATAACTTTAACGATTTTATCAAGCTCAATTTTTGCATCTTCTCTGATGTCGTATTTGTCGAAATTATAATAAATCATAAATGGACCAAGGTCTGTTCCAATTTCTTTTTTATCTAATAAATAGGTTAATTTAATGACTGAATCTGCGCCTAAAGAAACGTCTAATGTATACGACTCATTTAAATAGCCTTCCGCAGAGACATCAACTCCTAAGTTAAGTTCGTAACCAAAGGATTTTCTCTCAACCAATGAGGATATAAAACCTCCATTAGCATCTGAAATCAATGTCTCTAAGCTGTCTTTAAGCTCTATGTCGTATATATATACATTCGCCTTAGGTATTTCTTCTCCTGTTTTTCTATCCGCAACAACTCCTTCAAGTATATATTCGAAAAAAGGAATAATGACTTCTTCCTCTTCATCCAACAAAACTCTTTTATAAATTTCTTCATAAGCAAGGTCACAGTTGGTGGAGAAAGTTTCTGTGTAAGGGTTTTGAGTGTTCTCGTTGTAAAAATATGCCAATTCATACTCTTTACATTTTTTTAGCTTAGAGAGGAATACTCCATCTCGTATTCTAGGAATCAGCGTTTTATTTGTTTTATCATCACAGTCAAGGCAAGTAATAACGATGTAAGAATCTTCAGGAATTTCTTTTCCCTGAGCGTGAATGATTTCTCCGTTTAAAAAAGCAATATTTTTAACATTACTATTTATATCTATTCGATAAATGTCTTTTTCACCTTTCCCACCTTTTCTGAATGAAGTCAAGTAGGCTTTCTGACCATCAGCGGTATGTGTGTAAAACAAATCATCACCAACTGAATTAATGGGGTAACCTAAATTCACAGGGTCAGACCATATGTTGTTTTCATCACGTACGGACATGAAAATGTCAAACTCTCCCATACTGGTTGAGTCTGTGCTTGAGAAGTAGAGGACGTTGTTGTCTAATCCCATAAATGGTGCATCTTCGTCCCAAACAGAATTGATGTTTCCTCCAATATTTTTAGCTTCGCTCCAAATGCCATTTTCATTTTCCATGAAGTAAATATCTCTTTTCCCATATCCTCCTTCGCGGTCTGAAACAAAGAAGATACTATTTCCATCGGGTGATACTGTATAATGTGTTTCCCATCTTTCACCAGTATTGACTTTATCAGTTTTCACTGGAACGATGGGAGAAAATTCCCCGTTTAAAAAATCACTGTAATAAATGTCTCCTAAACCGCTTTTGTCATTGTAGGTGTAGACTCTCCTTTCGTCAATACTTACACTTACTGTAGCTTCATTGATGTTTGGCTTGCACATAGACATACGTTTTGTATCGTGCCAGTCATTTTCTCCATCCAATTGCGCTTGGTATATATCTTCCGGGAAATGATTCAGCATAGGATCTCTAAAACCATTTGATTCTCCATCTGCCCATGGTCTTCTTGATGTAAAATAAAGAGCGCGCCCATCTAATGAAATATTAGACGAAAAATCAGCATATTCTGTATTTATGGAATCTCCTAAATTAACAACGTTTACGTTTTCAGGGTTGGCCATCAATTTT
>JABJEE010000273.1 GCA_018665005.1 Flavobacteriales bacterium | reverse complement strand
TTCCAGTAATTAGCTGTAGTGATACCTTAATTTGTATTGGAGATACGGCAGTATTAGTTCCCAATGGTGCAGAAACCTATACATGGAGCCCATCAATAGGTGACATGGGGTCAAATGGTGCATTGTTTTGTTCACCAGCAGCAAGCGTGTCCGTTGAATTAACAGGAATAGATAGTAACTATTGTTCATCTAGCGCAATTATTAATGTGGGTGTTCAAGATTTACCATCTATTGATATCGTTTCATCGGAAAACCAAATTTGTATTGGTGATTCCATTTTCCTCATAGCTAATGGAGGTGAGGTCTACTCTTGGGAATTGTCATTGTTTCCTGATGAAACTTTGGTTGAACAAGTTTTAATTCCCGATAGCTCTATTTTTATTTATTTAAATGGTTCAGATGAATTAGGTTGTGAAAATTCAGACAGCTTGTCTATTGTAGTGTTTGGTCTTCCTGAAATGGCAATAACTCCAGTTCAGGGTGTATGCTTTGGTCAATCTGTAGAAATAGTTGTTTCCGGTGCGCAAGGATATGATTGGTCTCCCTTCGGTAATGGTGACTTACTTATAACTTCACCTAATGAAACTACAGATTTTTGGGTTACAGGAACGGATTCAAATGGATGTGTAGACTCCATACAAACTACGGTAATCGTTTATCCTAATCCAGAAGCCGATTTGTCTGCTAGTCCATTGTTAACTACAAGCGACATTCCACATATTACTTTTCAAAACACAAGTTCTGGGGCAAATTCATCTATACTTAGCACAGGGGATGGTTCATTTTATGACTTTTTTAGTGGTCAAATTGATCATTCTTATCCATATACTGAAGGGAATTATTTGGTTCATTTGTATGTGGAAAATGAATTTGGGTGTACAGACTCTACACAAGTGTTCATTCAAATAAAAGGTGAAGAAATTTATTATGTCCCCAACACTTTTACTCCAGATGGAGACGAGCACAACAATACCTTTTTTCCGGTTTTTACCAGTGGTTACGATCCTAATCAATTTGAAATGATTATTTATGATCGTTGGGGTGAAGAACTTGTTCGCTTTTTTGATTCTAATGAAAATTGGGATGGTACTTATAATGGGGTTAAATGCCCTGAAGGAACTTACGTCTGGAGAATTAATTATGTTGTTCCAGAAACCAACGAGTCTAAAATGATATCAGGACATCTAAACCTGATTCGCTAGGTCATTTTTAGCATCATTCATAAATTGATGAAATACATTTTCAATTTTAATATTGTGTTTGGAAAAAACAAGGGGCGCTTCGGGCAATTTGTTTTTGAATGATATTCGTTTTGAAACACCCAGACAAACTTGTTCTAAACCATAAAGGCTAGGGTAGTGGTTGATCCACTTATGCTCTCTCAGTCTTTCTAAAAATAATCGAAACTCTATATTTAATTCAACTTCGTATTTCGAGCGATGCATATAAAATTCATCTAGAAAACTTTCAAACGGTTTATAGTGATAGCTATTCCAATGAATGGCCAACAAATGATCGAAATATAAATCAATCGCGATACCTGCTACTTTTGGTAGTTCTTTGTAAAGCTCTAACCTTAATTCTTTTACCAAATCATGATTATCAATATAGAAGTCGATTTTCCGATGTAAAAGAACCCCTTGCTGAATTTTTGAAGAATAATTTAGATATTTATTTCCTTTCACAGAATCTCCAAAAAGATTTGCAATCATTAAGTCTAAATCATCATTTGAAAAATATAGATGACCGAGGAAATTCATTTCTTTCCTCCAAGATATTTTTTAGTATTCATCTTCATTGAAGAGAAAGTCTTCTCTTGATGGATAATCAGGCCAAATCTCTTCGATGTTCTCATAAATTTCTCCCTCATCTTCAAGATCCTGAAGGTTTTCTGCAACCTCCATAGGTGCACCTGCACGAATTGCGAAATCAATAAGTTCATCCTTTGATGCCGGCCATGGCGCATCTTCAAGGTAAGAGGCTAATTCTAAAGTCCAATACATGGGTACAGCATTATTTGATTATTCGGCAAAAGTATACTTTATTTCAAATAATCCAAATAAAAATCAGAATTTGTTCTGTTTTTTTTCTTTAACTATAATTTTGGGTTCCAAGGTGTTTCCTTTATATTCAATTCCTGAGCCATACTTCTTCCCAAAGTAAATAAGTAATCACTTAGTCTATTAAAGTAAGCAAGAATAATAGGATCTACAACTGTATGTTCAGATAGGGTTACTATACAGCGTTCTGCTCGTCTACAAATGGTTCTTGTAATATGACAATAAGATACGGTTTGATGACCACCAGGAAGGACGAATGATTTCATTTCAGGAAGTTTGGTATCCATTTCATCGATCCATTCTTCTAATTCAACAATGTCGTTTTTTTCGATCATTGGAATTTTCATTGAAGATCCTGAATCTGAAACTGCCAATAATGACCCCGCTGTAAATAATCGATCCTGAATTTCAATTAATTGAGAGGTATATTTCGTGTTTCCAATAGAATCTCTTAGCATACCAACAAATGCATTAAGTTCATCAACCGTTCCGTAAGCGTTTATTTTTAAATCGTTTTTGGATACGCGAGTTCCTCCAATAAGACCTGTTTTGCCTTCGTCTCCTTTCTTAGTGTAAATTTTCATAATTAAACTTTTTCAAGGGCCTGATTGATATCCCAAATTAGGTCCTCGTAATTTTCAACTCCAACCGAAATCCTAACTAGTTTTTCAGTTATCGATAATTCTTTTCTGTGATTTGGCTCAACACCAGCATGAGTCATTGTTGCAGGATGTTCAACCAAGGATTCTGTACCTCCTAAACTCACTGCCAACTTTATTAATTTTAGGGAGTCAATAAATTTAAAAGCTTCTTTTTCTCCACCAACAATATCAAAAGAGAGCATAGCTCCTGGGGAGTCATATTGCTTTTGGTAAATTTCATATTCTTTGGTGTTTTCTTTAATTAAACCAAGATAATACACCTTTTCAACTTTTTTATGTCCATCTAAATATGCGGCCACCTCTTGTGCATTTCTTGCTTGTTGTTCCATGCGTATTTTAAGTGTTTCCAAACTACGCATAAGCAACCAACCCGTATGAGGGGCTGCCATATTTCCCAGAAAAGTTCGTAAAACTTTTATCCTGCTTATTACCTCATTTGATCCACAACATGCTCCTGCAATTACATCACTATGCCCACCAATATATTTAGTGGCTGAATACAGTACAGAATCGGCGCCATGTTCCAGTGGGTGTTGCCATAATGGTCCCATGTAGGTATTGTCAACAGCCAAATGAACCTTTGTGTCCATTGTAGAGTAAAGGTCAGCGATTGACTTGCACATTTCGATATCGATTAGGGCATTAGTAGGATTTGCAGGTGTTTCAATAAAGATCATTGAAAGCTTATTCGCGAGGCCTGAGTTTTTCAAGCGTTTTAAAATATCTTCTTTTGAATCATTGGGTGTGAACGAAATGGTATGTACACCTATTTTATTTAAAAAATCATTTATAAAATGATCTGTTCCACCGTAAACTGGAGAGCTGTAAAGCAATACATCGCCTGGTTTAAGGAATTCCAATAATACAGTAGAAATTGCGGCCATACCGCTTTCAAATACTGCACAATCGTCTGCCTTGTCCCACAACTTTAATCTTGTTTCAAGAATTTCAAGATCTGGATTGTTTATTCGACTGTAGATGAGTCCAACTTCTTCAGTACTTTCTTTTTCCCTTAGACCATAGGCTACTTCGAAAAAAGCTTTCCCCTCTTGGGCGTTCTTAAAAACAAATGTAGAAGTTTGAAAAATGGGCGATTTAATTGAACCTTCTGACAATTCAGGTTTGAAGCCGTACGACATCATTAGGCTTTCAGGTTTCATTTTGTGGTCTTTGCTCATAAAATAATTTTTAGTGAATTTGAGTCGAGATTTTTGAGCTTTATAATTTTGTGAATAACATCATCTACTAATTTGTCTGGGCATGACGCACCAGATGTAATAGCAATGTTTATTTTCTTTTTAGCGGGTAGAAAATTAGGTTTTAAGCTTCTTTTTTTATTGTGAATATCATAAGAATAGATTTGATTATGATCTATAATCTCTTGTTCATTTCTTATGTAATAGGTATTGAATTTTGCGTCTAATAATTCGACTAGATGTGTCGTGTTGGAGCTGTTATACCCTCCAACAACGATGGAAAGATCAATAGATTCGTCCAAAAGTCCATAGGTAGCAGATTGATTGTCATTTGTAGCGTAACACAATGTGTCTCTGGTATCTGCCATATGCTCTTTAATTGTGCTTTCTCCATGAACTTCAATCATCACCTTTCTTAAAAAATCCGTAATTTCTTGAGTTTCTGTGGCGAGCATTGTGGTTTGGTTGACAACACCAATCTTCATTAAATCAGTTTCAGGGTGAAAGTCTTTGGTGTACTTTCCCTTAAAGAGAGAATGAAATTCTTCCATTTTTCTCTTGCCTGATATTATTTCACCCAAAATTTTGGCTTCATGAATATCCTTGATAATTAATGATGGAGCATTTTGTGAGCTATGAGAAAATGTAGCTCTTGTTTCTTCATGATTTGCTTTTCCGTGGATAATTATGGTATGCGAAGTTTCGCTCAATTTTGCCGATCTATTCCATACTTTTTCGACAAATGGACAGGTCGTATTATAAGTATCAATTTCTATTCCTTTTTCTTTCAATAAGTTTTCAATTTCGACAGTTGTTCCGAAAGCTGGAATTATTACAATGTCATCAGATGTTAATTCATCAAATGGAATGAGCTGTTTCCCATAGGTGTCCTGTAGAAATTTAAGTCCATGTGATTCTAAATCTTCATTTACATCAGGATTGTGAATCATTTGACTCAGCAAGAAAATACGTTTTTCAGGATGGTCTTTAATGGCCTTGTAACTCTTTTCTATTGCATTCTCAACACCATAACAAAAACCAAAGTGTCTAGCAATATAAAAAGTCAGATCACCGACCTGCACCTGTGTAGGGGTAAAGTCTTTTTTTCTTGGGTCTTCAAGCTTTCTTTTATTCTTTATCTCTCCAATGAGTGAAGAACGGTAAAATGGCGGAACGTCGAATTGTTTCATCTGCTTTAAAACAGTTTATTAAAAGCTATTGTTCTTATAAAAGCGCAAAGTTAGAAAAGCTTTTTGTTTAAAAGGGAATAAATGCAAAATGAAAAAAGCCCCGGAGGGCTTTTGTATTTAAATGTTGATTCTTTTCGATTTATCGTATTTGATTCTAAAGTCGAAATCAAATGTTTTGGATTCTTTTGGTTTGAGTTTAATATCCCATTCAATCATTCCTGATCTTTCGATTCTTTTGGCCTTGCCAATATTGATTTTATCAATTTCAATATCTGTATTTGTAGTAATCGGAATTTGATCTTGTATGACTAACTCTATGCTGCTTGACTTTAAATTTTTCACTTCAATAGTGTAGGCAAGCAATTTCTCTACTTTATCTCCGATTACTTTTTCTTTACATTTCGAAGAAAGTAATCTTCGTTTGATTTGAATATTAGGATCCTTTCCTAAAGATAGATGTAGGGTGTCATTCATATTCGTTGGATCTATGTAGGTTTCTCCAATGTAGGATCCATCAAAAAAGATGTTTGCTTTTGAGGGAATGAGTTGCAGTTCATCCACTTTTAGCATTTGTGCGACTAAGTAAACGTTTTGATCCATTTTTGGAACACTATAGTATTTGAAATTTGTTTGTAATTCTGAATTCTGAACAAGAACCATGTGCTTTTGACCATTTGAGGCAATGTTGTAGGGAAGGTCAATTTTAAATTCAGCTGAGATTAATTGCTGTACAACGTTGGTAAATTGATTCGCACTTAAGGCAGGTTCTTCATCTTCCATATCGTCCATATAAAACCCTCTGTTGTAAGCGGCCTCTGCGGGAGAACTATTTAGGTTATACACGTCCTTATTGCTTTTTTGTATTTTCGCATTATTGTACTCTTTTTTGTGTTGGATATAGCTAAGGTACCATGGGTTCAATTCAGGCTTAGTCTTATTTGCATAAGGATTGTTTGTAGAAATATTTAGTTTTATTTTTTTCCAATCTAATCCTGTGTTCTGATAAACTTCAGCTTTATAATTCATAAATATTTTCCCTTGACTTGATTCACTACGAATATCATATAATGGACTCCATCCTGCTCCGGATGCCAAGTAGGAAAATGAGATATTGCCTGATGTAGAAGCGTTTGCTGATAGTGTCACGGTAATTCTTGGTATGGGTTGGTTATTAGTATTTTGGTTTCCAATACTGCTTAAATGATTTTTCAATCGATTCAATCGTTCGTTCATTTTCTTATCAACTTCTTGTTTTTTGTTTTTGACCTTTCGAAGCTCACTAAGCTTTTTATTAAGTTGAATCATTTTTTGTGTGTACAATTCTAGTGCTTCTTTTAATAACATGATGGAGTCATTCACTTTTCCTTGACTTTTCATTACACCATTGTTTTTTAATATGTTTTTGGCTTGATTGTATACATTGATTTCATCTTGAATATCGTTCAGGTCATATGACAAGTAGAGGATGGAGTCTTTTAATTTTAAGATTTGCAACCTTACCTTTTTTACCTCTCCAACTGTTTCTTGTTGGGTGAGTTTAGGATAGAACAAGCTATATTTACTATCAAGAATAACAACTTTTCCTGTAGCGCTAACTTGAATGGTCTTGGGGTCAATATTGCCGCTGACGCCCTCAATTACAATTTCATTTATCCCTGTTGTAGCCGTATAATAAACTTTAGATCGCAACTGAACACCATTTGTATATACCGTTGCTTCGGTAAGTGAAGCTTTTCTGATTTTTTTGTCATCTGCAAATAAACCGTTTGATGCCAATAGCATCACAATTAAGAAGATTGAATTTTTCATATTATATATTTTTTACGAGCATACACCTTCAAAATGGTTTGGTTCATTTCCTCGAACTTTTTAAAGTATTTATTGTTTAACTCGTATGTCAGAAATAGTTGTTTCAGTAAAGAATTTAAAAAAGTCATTTAAGGATTTTAAAGCCCTTAAGGATGTTTCTTTTTCTGTTTATAAAAATGATGTTTTTGGCTTTCTTGGACCCAACGGGGCAGGGAAGAGCACCTCGCTTCGTTGCATGTTATCGTTAATCGACTCAGATGACGGCCAAATAGAAATATTTGGAAAGTCATTACGGAAAAACAGGTTTGATGTGCTTTCTAACATTGGTTCGATTATAGAAAAACCAGATTTTTATAAATACCTATCAGCATTTAAAAATCTTGAGATAATGGCCCGAATATCAGGTCGACAGGTTTCTAAATCCGAAATTGAAGACATTATTCATTTTGTAGGTCTTAAGGGAAGAGAGTATTCCAAATTCAAAACCTATTCTCATGGCATGAAACAACGTTTGGGAATTGCCCAAGCATTGATGCACAACCCTGACCTCATCATTTTAGACGAGCCAACAACAGGATTAGATCCTCAAGGTATAGTAGATATTCGAGAGCTTATTCTGAAGCTAAGTAAAGAGCAGGGAAAAACAGTAATTTTATCGTCACATCAGCTTTCCGAAATAGAAATGATCGCGAATAGAATGGTGATTATCAACAAAGGAAAGTCTATTATAGAAGGTGATGTCAACGAACTCTTGAATAGCAGTCAAATGATGGTGAAGTTTTCATGTGAAGAACCAGAACGTTTCTGTGATGTTATGTCAAAAGAATTTTCCAATATATCTGAATTTAATGTAACTGCTTCTGAAATTGAATTTGAGATTAATCGAGAGGAGATTTCAGAAATAAACGCTTTCATGGTGAATCAGAAAATCAAAATCTCAGGGATTGAGCATAAAAGAAAGCTTGAAGATTATTTTATTAAAATGATACAAAACGAGGATTAGTGCTTTTAAAAAACACATATAACGAATTAATAAAAATATTGGCAAAGCCAAGAAGCTATATTGGTTTTATTGCTTTAACCGTATTAATTGGAGTCATACTTTTAGCGATGAAAGCTGATGGTGAGAGTTTTATCTCTTTTGTCACCGCTTCATTTGAGCAAACACTGAGCTTTAATGGTTTAATTTTAAATGGCAACCTAATTGCTTTTATCATTCTGCAAATGTTAATCATACACGTGCCTTTATTAGTCGCTTTAGTGACAGGCGACCTGGTTTCTGGAGAAGCTGCCATGGGTACGCTTCGAATGATGGGTACAAAACCGATTAGTAGAAATAGTTTTTTATTGTCGAAGTTTTTTGCCGGAGCGATTTATACATTCTTTCTCACTGTATGG
>JABJEE010000272.1 GCA_018665005.1 Flavobacteriales bacterium | reverse complement strand
TTTTGAAGATGCGGAGAACATGATGAAGAATGTTACTCCTGCAAAACGATTTGCGCAACCAGAAGAAATAGCTGGAGCGATTTCTTTTCTGGCGTCTTCAGAAGCGTCATACATTAACGGAATAAACCTACCTGTAGATGGAGGCCGAACAAAATCGTTATAATTTCTTTTTTGAATTAAGATAAACCCTCAACGCAATTAAAAAAGGAATCCCAAACAGAAAACAAAAAGCCATTGCATACCCTTCTCCCGTTAGGTAGAAACTTTCAATGTTATCCATTTCCGATTCTTGAAATCCAACACCAATAAAATAAGACAAGCTAAGCGGTGCGGAAATGGTTTTGGAGGTCCCAGTTGAATTTTCCACGATTTCCCCTGAAAAAAGATTGATAGGAAGAAGGAATAATACACCCCCAATTATTATAAATGAAAGAACAAAAGCGAGTATTGAATTCTTCAAAATGGAATTTATTTTTGTCAAAGATAAGCCTTATTTTAGCACCTCAAGAGCGTCATGTCTAAAAAAGGAATACATATCAGTAAGCAGCGTTGGAAAATTCTTCTTTCGTTTATGGTATTGATTGTTATCGCAGTAACAATTATAGTGTCAAATGGATTTATTTCAAAAATTGGTCAACGAGAAAGAGACAAGGCAGAACAATGGGCTGAATCTGTAAAAAAGAAAGGAGAATTGGTGGAATTGAGTAACCAGATATTTTTGGAGCTCAAAAAAAAGGAAAAACAAAAAATAGATCTTGTAGTAAATGCACAGCAAACCATTCTGGCAAAATCGGATTTAGGTCAAAATCAAGACATTCAATTTTCTTACTCCATAATAGAATCAAATATTGATATTCCTGTAGTATTAATTATGGGGAATGAAGTAAGTCAATATCGAAATATGGATGCTTTTTTTACTGATGGGTATACTCAAAAACAAAAAGATTCGATTTGTCATATAAAATCAAAAGAATGGAAAGAAAACAAACAGTCTTATAAAATTGAATATTATGAAGACTTGTTTCTTGATTTCACTTTTGGCAACTCTTTCGAATTAATTAGGCTTCAAAAAGAAAGTATAAAATTAATAGCTTCTTTTAATAAAGAAATCAGCGAAAATAAAGGATTGATACCCGTCATTTTATGGGATGAAAAATCCAATAAGGTCGTTGCTTCCAATGTAAGCGGATCTGAAAGTAAACTTATTGCCCTAAAGAACGAATGGAAAATCAAGAACCCGCCTATCGAATTTGATTTTGGTTCCGGAAAAAAGACCTTATATTATTCTGAAAATAGAGAACTCACTTACCTTCAATGGGTGCCGTATTTTCAATTTATGGTACTTGGCCTCATTATTCTTTTGGGGTATTTTATTTTCTCCACTTTTAGAAAGGCAGAGCAAAAAAGAGTTTGGGCGGGAATGGCAAAAGAGACCGCACATCAATTGGGGACTCCATTGTCATCACTCATGGGTTGGCAATCGCATCTTGAGGGACTCAAAATTGATCCAATGATAACTGGAGAGATGAAAAAAGATTTACATCGATTGGAGCGTATAACAGATCGGTTTTCTAAGATTGGATCAGAAGCAAAGCTTAATGAGCTTGACATTATTAATACCATAGAACAAAATTTAATATACTTAAAGGCACGATTGTCTAAAAAGGTTGAAATTGACTTTAACTCGATTATTGATTCGTCTCTTCCCGTTCACCACAACCAATCACTTATGGATTGGGTGATTGAAAACTTATGTAAAAACGCTGTAGATGCAATGAGTGGAGTTGGGAAATTGAGTATCATTCTTTCGCAAGAAAAACAAGTAATTCATATTGACATTACCGATACAGGAAAGGGAATAGCCCTCAATAATCAGAAAGCCATTTTTGACCCAGGATATTCCACCAAAAAGAGAGGGTGGGGATTGGGCCTTGCCTTGGTAAAAAGAATTATTTGTGAACATCACAAAGGGAAAGTATTTGTTCTAAAGTCAAAGATTGATTCTGGAACTACGATAAGAATAAGTTTGCCTGTTAGGCATTCTTAAAACCTTTTTTTAGATCGTCTACCACTTCTTTTATTGACTTCACTTCTTTGACGTATTCGATCGAAGGACCTGCGCACCAAACCGTTTTATAGGTTGTGGAGAATGCGGCTTTTTGGAGACTTTTCATGCCTCTCATAAATGTGATTGCCTTAAACCACTTCTTGAGTCTTTTATTTTTATTTAAAAATCGTTCAAGAAAGTTTTGTGATGTTCCAGATTTTTGAACGTATGGCGTATTAATGACTGTACAAGGAGTCCCTGACAACTTGGTAGTTAAAACGATATCCTTTGCTCCAAAGTTTACGCAAGCATCTTTATAATCCTGAGAAACGGGGGCTTCCTTGGTTGCGATAAACAAGCTTCCCATTGATACTCCGCCAGCACCCAGGTCGAGCATGTCTTTAATTCCTTTCCCATCACCGATTCCTCCCGCTGATAAGATAGGAATTGAACAAGCTTCTTTTAAAGCAGGTATTAGTTCTTTATATGATTTAGGCCCTGCATGTCCTCCAGCTTCTTTATTAACGGCTATGATACCGTCAGCGCCAAGGGCTTCAACTTTTTTAGCATACTTGACATCAACTACATCACAAAAGACCTTTACACCGTATTGTTTAGACATTTTAATGGTTTCTTCAGGAGACCCAAGAGAAGTAATGAAGAATGCTATTTTTTCCTCGCAACAAACCTTGAGCTGTTCTTTGTATAAAAAGTTGGACTTATTTACAATAAGATTGATTCCAAAGGGACCATCTACCGCTTTTTTAATTTTACGAATTGCAGCTCTCAACTCATCGACTGTTCTGTAATTCAGTGCAGGAATTGCTCCTGTAATTCCATTGTTTATCGCTTCAATAATCATTTCTTCATTTGAAACCAGAAACATCGGAGCCATGATCACAGGAAAATCAATATTGAGCATTTCGCACAGTTGCGGCTTATTTGTCATTATCTTTGATTTTGAATACAATCAAAAGTAGATATTTAAAAATAGAATATGAATATTCGAATAAGATTTCAAATCTTATTTATTGTTTTAATAAGCTCCCACTTCGGTAAGACACAGATTTGCACTGACCTTATTGAGGATTCCTCTGTATACAAGGTTTCAATGATCTATGATGATGTTGTGCAGCTTATGTATCAGCATAGCGAAGTTTTATCTGTAGACATTTTGGGATTTTCGGAATTTGGACAGGCCATACCCGTTCTAAAAATTGAGAACAAAGAGAAACGGTTAGATAAAAAACCTGTTTTATTTGTGGCAAACCTGCATGCGCGCGAATTTTACAGTTCCAAGTTTTTAATGAAATTCACCAATCAATTTCTGCTTTCATTAAAGAGTGATTCATGCATATATAAAAATGCCTCAAAGTACTTAGAGGAATATATAATTTATATTGTCCCACTTGCAAACCCTGATGGTTTAAAGATTGCACAACAAGACTGGAATGGTATAGAAAGTCATCGCGAGGAGATATCTAAAATAAAAAGGATCGGGCCTTATTCTGATTGGAAAGCAAATGGAAAAGGCATTGATCTGAATAACAATTTTGATGATGGTAATTTTCACCTAAAACATGGAAGGCTTTTTGAGGAGAAACCTGCTTCTCAAGGTCATAAAGGATCGTTTCCTGGAGAAGCCATTGAGGCAAAATTGATTCAAAATTTAGTAGATTCCATTCATCCATTAATAACATTGTCTTTTCACACGAAGGGGGATGTTTTATTTTGGGCAGACAGAGGAACACATACCAAGTTTAGAGGTTTAGATACGAAGTTGAACAAAAAAGTAGCTCAAGAATGTGATTTGATTATGGCACGAGTGTCCCAAAAACCAAAAGATTATGCAGCGGGATTAGAAAATTATGTTAGGGCCAAAACAGGATCAATAGGGGTATGTGTTGAATTGTCGAAGTCCAACAACAAAGAAGCACAAAATCCACCGAGTCAATTTTTAGATTTGGTTTGGAAAAAATGTAAAAATCTGCCGTTGATATATCTAGATGAATTCTCTCGATTATACCCTGAATATGCTGATTTATTTGATTAAAAAATGCCAAGAGTAATCTTTGGACGATTGTAGAATTGATACATTAAAAAATGCTTATTAACTTTGACAAAAAAACATCATGAAACAAATTCTTTTCTTTTCTTTTTCATTTTTT
>JABJEE010000271.1 GCA_018665005.1 Flavobacteriales bacterium | reverse complement strand
GAGGAGGGTACCACCAAAGGAGAAGACAATGTATTTGATTTTCCATCAAAAAGAAAGAATGCGTTAAAAGGTCCCATGAATCCAATCTTTTCTGCCTTTATAGAGTTTCCCGATTCCTCTGCTTTTAGTTTTGCATATGCCAAACGGTTTATGGTAATAACTGCATCTATAATCGAGTCACCATTTAAATGTTCTTTGTAGATCTCGTATGAATATTTTTCGTTTTCGTTAATGAACAAGGTCTTTTTAAAGTGATTGTGTAAGCTTGTATCGACATGATTGTTTGTAGTGTCTAGCATATAAATGTTAGATGCGGAGCTTTGGACGATTTCATTACCGAAGATATCAGTATTTGAATCTTTATACTTCTCCTTTGTTTCTGTTTTGCATCCAATCAAAGCAATCACAAGAAATAAATAAGACATTAATTTCATTTGATAAATATACTTACTATTCGTTATTCTAGATGATCATCTTCGTAACGAAAACCATAAATTAAACTTATATTATTGTAAAAATGTAGAACGCATCAATTTTAATTTTGAAACCTTGGAATGATTCTTGCGTTATAGTTAGCAATAAAAATTTGGTTATGAAAACGAACATTCAAACGCTAAGAACAAATAAGGTAAGAAAAGCACAGCTTAAATTATCTAAGCATCGAGAATTAGGAACGGATAGTCCTATCGATATTCATGAGGTAGCTTCATTAATGGATATGGTAAAAAACAGAAGTAATGTTGAGAACGACTCGCTGATGTTTTCGATTCATATGAATTAATGCTCAATTACTCCAGATCCTATTAGCACATCATCTTTGTACCAAGCTGCAAACTGTCCAGGGCTAATTGCAGATTGCATATTTTCAAATAAAATATACCATTCACCTTTCTTCTTGATTAAAATTCCTTCTTGAAGGATTTGTCTGTATCGTATTCGAATCATGTAGGATTCTTCATTTACATCATATTCTTGATTTATCCAATTTATAGAGCTTTTCTGAAGCTTTAAAGCATACCTATTTAATCCTGGGTGCATTTTGGTTTGTCCAGTGTATACAAGGTTTTTAATTGTATCTATGGCAATGACAAAGCTTGGTTCTGGTCTACCTCCAACATGCAATCCTTTTCTCTGCCCAATCGTATAAAAGTGGGCACCGTTGTGTCGAGTTACTTTATTTCCGTCAGTAGGCGAGTAATTAAAAGGAGCGGCAAGTTGCTCTATGTTTACAGAATCAACATTAAGACCTTGATATTTTTTAAATTGTATATGATCTTCCGGGATTTCTATAATATCACCCTCTTTTGTTTTAAGTTGTTGTTGAAGAAATTCAGGTAATTTAATCTTTCCAACAAAACACAAACCTTGAGAATCTTTCTTGTCAGCAGTAACTAAGCCTTCTTTTCGGGCAATGTTTCGCACCTCTATTTTCTCGAGATGTCCTATAGGAAAAAGGACTTTCGAAAGTTGATTCTGCGTGATTTGGCATAAGAAATAGGATTGGTCTTTAGAATTATCTGTACCTGAAATAAGATCAAAGCCACCTTGCTCACCTTCTCTTTTTTGACAGTAATGTCCTGTCGCAACATAATTAGCTCCAAGTTCCATGGCTGCCTTCATGAATACATCGAATTTAATTTCTCTATTACAAAGCACATCCGGATTGGGTGTTCTTCCTTTTTCATATTCAGAAAACATATAGTTCACAATACGTTCTTTATATTCTTTGCTTAAATCAATGACCTGAAAAGGTATCCCAAGTTTATCCGCAACCAATAGGGCATCATTTGAATCATCTATCCATGGACACTCATCAGATATGGTTACTGATTCATCATGCCAATTTTTCATAAACATTCCGATAACCTCATACCCTTGCTCTAAAAGTAAGTGAGCGGCAACACTTGAATCAACACCTCCCGAAAGACCAACTACTACACGTTTCATGGTACAAAAATAGGGGTATTTTACGTATTAAGAAGATTTGTTTCTTTGCTGTTGGTTTGATTCAAATAAATCTATTCAAAAAACCTGTTTTATATATAAGCGATCTATTCTTGATATGACTTAGATGTGTTCCCATTGTTCCAAACCTCGATAATAATTCCACTATAATTTGTATCAACATCCTGACCCATTAGATTTGTTCTTTTTATGATAAATTCATTTTGATTTGTAAAATGAATAGGTATAATGTTAAAATATTCTATTGTTCCATCGTAATCAGTTTGTGATAGCTTGTAGTATGCAGTTCCTTTATTTATAAGGGCTTTCGGTATTGAGTTATCGACAAAATTGTAGTTTATCTGCTCAGTAGAATTTATGGCTCCGGGTATTTTTGAGATAGAAGACCAATCCATTCCATCTTCAGATCTCCATATTGTGAAATGTGAATTGTCATTTTCCGAAGATGTTGACCAACTTAATTCTACTTCGGGATATGAGGTCTTTTCAATTAATTCAGCTGAAAAATTATTTAATGTAATTGGTAGGGGGTTAAAGTCAAAATGACCAAATTTTATATTTGGGATAAATTTATCTCTTGTTCCGGTGCCACTAGGGTATGAATTATCAGAATACTTGTACCAGCTTACGTATTTATTCTCATATTCGCAATAAGCAGAGCCAAATCCTGAATTCCATTCGCCATCATGATTTTCTATGATAACCAATAAGTTATCTATACCGTTGTAATAAAATGTAGATTCAAATGGAATTCTAACCCAACCGTTTGATGAAATTGTTAGGTCATATAGTTCAACACATGTAGTTAAATCTGTATAATTAATATTAGTTAGGTCAACTCTGGCATTGTTTTGGAATATTTCATCAGAGGTATGTGCAAGTTTAATAGTTACACCATTGAATTTGTAGTCATTAGCATAGCCAAATAATTCAAATGATATTTCGAACATTTCTTTTCCACTTGTTCCCAAATCATTTTGGTCATAGATAAACATATTGTGAGAATAGTCATACAATCCATAAAATGGATGCCAGTTATAACTGGATGAACCATTGCCCACCGTAAGATAACTCTGCCCGAATGCTAATTGTGGAATACAAAATAATAATAGGAGCCATTTTTTCATGGCACAAAAATATTTTCTGGAGGATTAAAAAAATATGACTTTTGTCAGTTCTTTCTAATTAATAGAATATATTTTACAATTTCGAGATATTAAGCATGCAATTCATTCCATCTATAGCTGCGGATACAATACCTCCAGCATATCCAGCGCCTTCTGCACATGGATATAAATTTAGGACATCAATATGGTGATATTTTTCTTTATCTCTTGGTATAAGAATAGGCGAGGAGGTACGAGATTCAGGAGCGTGGAGTACAGCGTCATTTGTTATGAATCCAGGAATTTTTTTATCAAATTCAATAAAACCTTTTCTTAAACGGTCACATATGAATGAAGGAAAAAGATCATCCATTTTAATACTTTCAATACCGGGTTGGTATGACGATCGAGGGAATTCAGTACTTTTTTTGTTTTGGATGAAATCCAATAAACACTGGGCTGGGACTTTTTGATTTTTCCCCGCGAGCTCCCAAGCTTTTTGTTCAATTTCTTTTTGAAAATTCAAGCAGGTAAAGGGTGAACCTGAATGACCAAGATCTTCTGGATTAACAGACACTACAATCCCTGAGTTAGAATACGGGTTATTTCTCTTGCTCGGAGACCATCCGTTAGTGACAACTTCGTTGTTACCCGTTGCGCAAGGGGCGATTATACCTCCAGGACACATGCAAAAAGAATAGACTCCTTTCTCGTCGACTTGGGTAGCTAGTTTATATGCAGCTGGAGGAAGGAATTCGTCATTCAATTGTCCGTACTGCGCTTGGTCGATAAAATCTTGTGTATGCTCAACCCTCACGCCAAGAGCGAATGATTTTGCCGTTAAACTAATGCCTTTGGCATCTAACAAATGGTATATATCTCTTGCCGAATGTCCGGTAGCTAATATAAGATTCGATATGGGTAGCGTAATTTGATCGTTAATGATTATATCCTTAATGATTCCTTCGCTAATGTTTAGGTCTGTCAATTTACTATTAAAATGAATTTCACCTCCACAAGAAATTATTTCTTCATTAATTAAGCTAATGATTTGTGGCAATTTATTAGTGCCAATATGAGGATGAGCATCAACCAGAATATCTTTGTTAGCACCAAATTGAACCAAAAGATTTAGTATTTCACGCACATCTCCTCTTTTTTTTGATCGCGTGTATAGTTTACCATCAGAATAAGTACCAGCTCCGCCTTCACCAAAACAGTAATTGCTTTCAGTATTTACAATACCTTCCTTATTTAATTTGGCCAAGTCTCTTCTTCTGTCCCTGACATTTTTCCCCCGTTCGTAAATAATCGGTTTAAAACCACATTTCAAAGCATAAAGTGCCGCGAACATACCTGCAGGACCCATTCCAATAATGTGCACGCATTTGTTTGATTGTGGAGCTTTAAATTCGGTAAGTGATTTTTTTTCAATAGGATGATCCGTAGAAACAAGAAACTTACAATTGATTTTTACGTTTTTCTTTCTTGCATCAATACTTCGTTTGTGCCATTCAAAATAAATCTTATCCTCTGTATTAAGATTTAAAAGTGATTTTATTTTACTGGAGATGAAATCATCATCTTTTGCCTGTCGTGGAGAGCATTGAAAACTTATTTCTTGCATTAGGATTCAAAAATAATTGAAATCCACCAACCTTTATTGTAAAGCTGGTCAACAGGTTTAGCAACTGGTGAAAAATCTTGAATAAAACTGTTCTGAACACCATGGGAATATTTTAATTCAACGGCAAATTTGAAAAAAGGGGCAAAGAATTCTACACCAGCACCGAGCTGCCCTTGGATATCATATCTATTTAATTTGATAAATGGGTCAATATAATTTTGTGATGCATCCTGCTGAGATTGTAAATCTATGCAGTATTGTCCTCCAAATAAGGCATAAGCAGTAAAATTATTGAATCTTTTGGTTTTAAAAATCAAAGTAAGAGGAATGTTAAGACATGTTGAATTAATGCGTTCTTCACTTATGCCGTTTTTGAAATTAGAGCTGTCTAAACTCCTGTATTCAAGTACTCGTTCTTGGAAAGAAAGAGTAGGCATTAGCCGCAGGCGAAGAACTGGGGTACCCAGCTTTAGAGAAGTCAATATCCCCAATTGGCCACCTGGTTGTGATTTATTTGTAATTGATACCAATCCATAACTTTCATATGCATCTTCAAGCTGAAATACGGTGAAATCAGAAGAGTTTATACCCAGTGTGAAACCAAATGAAAATGCTTTTTTGTCAAAGTTTTTCATTCTTGGTTGCTTCATTTTCTGTGAGAATGAAATGAATGTAATCAGTAAAAAAGCAAATGAAAGGAGTGATCTCATTGATACAATAACGTGAAGTGTTCTTCTATGTTGTATGATTATTTAATTCCTGTATATATTGTCGCAATACCACCTGATACAATGGTTGACTTTACATTTTGATATTTGAGGTTTCTTAAAATGTTTTCAAAGTCCTGTCCCTCAGGAAAAGCTTCGACGCTTTCAGGTAAATAAGCATATGCTTTTTCATCTTTTGAAATGCGCTTGCCCAATACGGGAATGATGTATTTAGAATAAAAATTAAAGCTTTGTTTGACGGGGAATTTTTTCGGTTTAGAAAATTCCAATATCACAGCTTTTCCTCCTGGTCTTAAAACCCTTAACATTTCAGAAAGTCCCTTATTTAGGTTTTCAAAGTTTCTAACTCCAAACCCTACTGTTAATCCATCGAAATAATTGTTTTCAAAGGGAAGGTCTTCAGAGTCTGCTTGCGTCATGGTTATGATATGATCAATCCTTTTTTTACGCATTTTGGCTCTACCTACATCAAGCATTCCATTAGAAATGTCTATTCCAATGATTTCATCTGGATGAAGTTTCATATTGGCAATAGCGAAATCTCCTGTTCCGGTTGCGATATCTAATATTCTTTTTGGGTTTAAAGACTTGAGTTCTTTAACTGCTTTCCTTCTCCAAATCCGATCAATTCCGAGAGAAAGAAAATGGTTTAAAAAATCATACTTAACAGAAATATTGTCAAACATTTGTTCGACTTCCTCTTTTTTTGATTTTTCAGTATTGTATGGCTTAACCGTTTTTTGTGACATAGTTAATAAACAAATTTAAACTAAAGTAGTTCTTTTACTTCTTTCAGTAAATCCTTATAAAGAACACTTACAACCCCGGGTTTTTCACAAACCATGCCGCCTGCAATATTTGATATTTTTGCGATTTGTTGGACTGAAGCTCCACAAATATAACAAAGTGTCGCAGTTGCTATTACTGTATCTCCAGCTCCAGAGACATCAGTAATTTCTCGAGAATGTGCTTTTGCATATGAAGAAGTTTTATCGTCTGTTGCATAAATCCCATGTTCGGAAAGCGTAATAAGTGATAATTGATGTGGTATTTTCTTTCTAAGCAGCTCAACCGCATTTTCGAAATCGGTTTTATTCGTTGAAAGATCAAATTCAATATTCAATCCTTCCTTTAATTCTTTCAGGTTCGGTTTGAAAATGGTTATTCCTCCATATTCATTAAAATTATCCTTTTTCGGATCTGCAGTTATTGGGATGTTGTTGTCTTTGGCTAATTCAATGAATAAACGAATAATGTGTTTTGATAAGACACCTTTATTGTAATCTTCAAGTATTATGGCATCAACACCCTCTTTAATGATTCGTTCAACACTCGAACACAATCTCTTTGCTATCTCATTTGATATAGAAGAGGTGTCTTCAGAGTCAATTCTAAGTAATTGTTGTTTGGATGAGATGACTCGTGTTTTTACGGTAGTTTTTCTTTTTCCACTTACGATAACACCTTCAGTTGAAATTCCTCTTTTCTCAAACAGATCAATCAACTCTTGCCCTTCCGGGTCCGACCCCACAACTGATGCAACAATTGGTTTTGCTCCTAGATTTAGAATGTTTAATGCAACATTACCTGCTCCTCCAATTCTACTTTCTTTTTTGTCAAGTGAGATAATGGGAACTGGGGCTTCTGGGCTAATCCGAGTAACCTTACCTAAAACATAGGCATCCAACATGATGTCCCCAATGATGAGAATTTTTTTTTCTTTAAAACTATTAAATAAGTTTTCGTATTCCACTTAATTCAATTTTGACAATGCTTCTTTAATTCTACGCATAGCTTCAATAAGGGTTTCCTCGGAAGCCGCATACGATATTCTGAAACAATTTGGATCTCCAAAAGCATCCCCAGAAACAACAGCGACTAGGCAATCCTCCAATAGATACATGCACAAATCACTTGCATTATTAATTATTGTTTTTTCGTTCGATTTTCCGAAATAATAGGAACAATCAGGAAAGACATAAAATGCGCCTCCAGGATTATTCGTTTTTATGCCTGGAATATCATTCAAGCATTCCAACACTAGTGTTCTTCTGTTTCTAAACGCCGAGATCATGTCTTTTAGTATAATCGGATCTGCATCCATTGCGGCAATGGCTGCTTTTTGAGAAATTGAGCAGGTTCCAGAGGTAAATTGACCCTGAACTTTGCTACACGCATCTGCAATTTTTTGAGGAGCACCAATATAACCCAATCGCCATCCAGTCATTGCCCAAGCTTTTGAAACACCATTAACAGTTACAACTTGCTCATAAATGTCTTCAAATTGGGCCAAACTCTCATGTTTCCCTTCGAAGTTAATGTGCTCATATATTTCATCACAAAGCGCAACCACATTGGGATTTTTCTTTAATACATCAGCCAATCCCTTCAATTCTTCCTTTGAATATACTGATCCAGTCGGATTACATGGTGTTGAAAATATCATCAGTTTTGTTCTGGAAGAAATGGCTTTAGATAGGTCTTCTCCAGTAATTTTGAAGTCTCTTTCTATACCTGCATTAACAAGAATAGGAATGCCTCCAGAAACCTTGACTATTTCTATGTAGGACACCCAATATGGAGCAGGAATAATAACCTCGTCTCCAGGATTAATTAAAGTCATTACAACATTTGCGATAGATTGTTTGGCTCCAGTAGAAACAACTATTTGATTTTTGGAGTAATCTAACTTATTGTCTCTTTTGAATTTATTAGAGATGCTTTCCCTAAGATCTTCATAACCAGGAACGGGCATGTATTTTGTAAAATTATTGACCATGGCCTCATTGGCAGCATCTTTAATGAAATCAGGCGTGTTAAAGTCTGGTTCCCCAAGTGACAATGAAATAACATCTTTGCCTTGGGATTTTAATTCACGGCTTTTTCTTGACATCGCAATGGTTGCGGATTCTTCCATTGCTAACAAACGATCAGATAATTGGATCATAAAAATAATTTTGGCGCAAATTTAGTTAAAAAGCCATAAGTGGGATTGCATATATTTATTATTCATCTAATAAATCAGGTCTTCGTGATTTTGTGCGTTCCAAGGCTTGTTCTTCTCTCCATTTTTCGATTTTAGGAAAATTACCAGACAATAAAACTTCAGGTACTTTCCAGCCTCTAAATTCAGGAGGTCGTGTATAAACCGGAGGCGAGAGAAGATTATCTTGAAAGCTATCGGTTAGTGCGGATGTTTCATTATTCAAAACTCCAGGAAGTAATCTGATAATGGCGTCTGAAAGAACGGCCGCGGCGAGCTCCCCTCCAGATAAAACATAAGACCCTATAGAGACCTCCTTGGTGATAAAATGTTCTCTAATTCTTTCATCAATTCCTTTGTAATGACCACAAAGCATCATGAGATTGTTTTTTAATGACAGTTCGTTACATGCTTTTTGTTCAAGCATTTCACCATCAGGAGTTAAATATATGACTTCGTCGTATGAACGTTCTGTTTTGAGTTTTTCTATTAATGTTACGATTGGTTCGATGCTCATGACCATGCCTGCACCACCACCATACTGATAGTCATCTACGTTGTTGTGCCTGTCCGTTGAATAGTCACGAATATTATGGAGGTGTATCTCAACAAGACCCTTGTCTTGTGCTCTTTTTAATATTGAAGCAGAAAATGGGCCGTTTAATAGCTCAGGAAGGACGGTAAGTATATCAATTCGCACATGTAAATTTAAGAAGAATTGGAATATGATGTCTTATTTAAATCGATGAGGTAACATCAAACCGATTCAAATAGTATTTATTCTGAAATGTGTTTTCTCATTTTCCGATACACATACTTGAAATTAGATGAGTCTGCATAATTCGTATATTTAAAATATATTTTTTTTCCTCGAAGATATTATTCAAGTATTTTCGAATTGAACTTTATTTTATGCATCAATATATTCTATTCGCTTTTGTCTTTTTATTTCAAATTCATCTGGGAGCTCAATGCGATGATGTCTCTTTGGAATCTATAACTAATCCAGGGCCTTATAGTGTAGGAACACTAATTGAAGGTTTTG
>JABJEE010000037.1 GCA_018665005.1 Flavobacteriales bacterium | reverse complement strand
CTCATCAGCCTCTCCTCTTGATTTGACTGTACGCTCTGCTGTACGAACCAAAAATGGTACAAATCCGATCAACAATAATACATTTGCTGCATTGAAAAGAGTATGAAAAAGAGCGATACCCTCATTGGCCATTCCTGTATTATTTGGATCAAATGCAGTACCATGACTCAAACCTATTAGCCAACCGATAAGGTCAAGAAATAATGGAATCACGATTAGCATCCATGTTACCCCTACAACATTAAATAACGAATGAATTCTGGCTGATCTTTTTGCATGCACATTTCCAACCATTGACGCCAATTCTGCAGTAATTGTCGTACCAATATTTTCACCCAAAACCATTGCACAAGCAACTTCAAAAGGAATAATCCCCTTAGAAACCATTGTTAAAGTAAGGGCCATGGCTGCGCTCGATGATTGAATGATTATGGTTACCAAAGCACCTAGTCCAACAAACATTAAATTACTTAAAATCGGTGTGTCTTTGTAGTTAATAAAAAACTGGACAAGTGCTGAATCTTTATCCAAGTCAGGAACGGCATCTTTTAAAAATTGTAGGCCTATAAATAGTATGGCAAACCCAATGATTGCATTAGCAAGATCTTTGGATTTTCTAAACGACATAAATAGAAGTGGGGCACCTATTGCAATTAGCACTAATGCATAACTGGATATACTAACTTTAAAACCAAGCATAAGTACAAGCCATGCAGTTATTGTTGTTCCAATATTAGCTCCCATCATAACGCCTGCAGATTGTCTTAAATTCAAGAGTCCCGCGTTTACTAAGCTTACAGTCATTACAGTGGTAACCGAAGATGACTGTACAATGGCCGTAGAGCTAAACCCAGTTAATACTCCTTTGAATCGATTGGAAGTTATAGATCCTAACATTTTACGGAGCTTTTCTCCTGCAGTTCGCTGCATTCCATCACTCATTATTTTCATTCCAAAAATGAAAAGTCCAAGCGAACCAATCAAAATAAGAAGCTTCATTAGTCCCCAACCTCTTTCAGTCTTTGCTTTGATTTTATCAGACCAAACGACATCAGAATCTGTTGTGATTTTATCACCCTCAGTTATATCAACCAAGCCTACATGAACAATATATTTTTCAGCTCCTTGAAGATCTTTTATTTCAAAACTCGTTTCATTTAGATCAATTGGTTTTGTGAATTTCCAATCACTTCCTTCGTAACCGCTTTTATTTCGTTTGGCACCAATTTTTGTATTGTATTTAATTACAATTTGTTTGTCAGTTAATTGATTATAGACTTCATAATCCAAACTCCAAGTTATTTTTAGACCTTCTGGTTTGGCATGAGCTTTCAGGTTTTTGAATATCTCCTTGTTGATTCCAGTTGAATCGGATGATATAACATTTTCAGTTGAAGCGTCCAAAAGTAGAGTGTCGGTTGCTTCAATTGATAATTCAATCTCGGTGTTAGGTTCTAATACTTCATCGGTCTGGGCCCAGTTAAATGTCGCAGAAACCAATAAAATGAAAATAAATAAAAGCTTTTTCATGAAAAATATTTTTTACAAAAATAATCGGTAATCTATTCCACGATTCATTAAAATGAATTTTTAACATGGACTTAACGATTTGTTAACATTAGTTGAGTCTAAAACATTGTAATACAGTTATATATTTATTTTCTAATTTTATTTAGAACATACTTGAACTCTAAAACCGTCTTCATATTAATTATGTGTTAAGAATACTTTAAGCGTAATTTAAATTTGATTTATTATCATTCTCTTTGTGTCAAATTTCAATTTTACAATTATGAAAAAGTATTTTACATTATTATTCGTTTCATTTTCTTTCTTGTCTTTTGCTCAAAATATGACCAATACACCATTTGGTAAAGGATTGATTAATGTTTATGCTAAGGATAGTTCTTGGACGACCAAAGTGGCTTTTAGATTTCAATCCAGGTACGATGGAACATATGATTTTTCGGACAGTAGCTTTTCCGATAAAGCTTATGTTCGAAGAGCGCGTATAAAGGGTAGCGGTAATGTGTTTAATCCGAAAATCTCCTATAAGTTTGAATATGATGTTGCCAACGGTT
>JABJEE010000270.1 GCA_018665005.1 Flavobacteriales bacterium | reverse complement strand
TATTTTAGAAATAATGACCCCTTCCTTTAATCCAAGGGATTTCAATTTTCCTGCGGTAATGGTTTTAATTTTTATACCATGATCAATATTTAAAGATTTTTTTTCTTTTTCGGTTAAATTTTCAAATGTTGCTCCCAAGGCGTAATTTTTCTTGATTTCTTCTTTCGTTATTAAATCTGTCTGTCCTTCTTTATTTCTCAAGACAACCTCTTTTGTCTGCTCAGCACCTTTGGAGTTTCTTATGGTTATAGCTACCTTATCTCCCGGTCTCATTTTCCCGATTTCTTCTTGCAGGGAGGCAGATGAATTGATTTCTTTAGTCCCAACCCGAAGTATAACATCCCCTTCTTTAAGGCCAGCTTTTTCAGCACTTCCATCCTCAACAACACCAGCTACATACACACCCTTTAGGTTGGGTAGACTTCTTTCGGTTTGTATTTCTTGAGTAATGTCTGCAATCTGAACTCCCAAATATCCTCTTTGAACGACACCATAATCAATTAAATCTCTCATTACTTTTTGAACGAGATTTACGGGGACTGCGAACGAATAACCCGAATAGCTTCCGGTTTGAGATGCAATGGCAGTATTAATTCCAACCAGTTCACCACTTGAATTTACGAGCGCTCCTCCACTATTTCCGGGATTGACGGCAGCATCTGTTTGAATAAATGATTCAATAGGAAATATATTTTTATCTGCATTTCCATTTAAGAGATTGATATTTCGTGCTTTTGCCGATACAATTCCGGCGGTCACGGTTGAAGTTAAATTAAATGGGTTTCCAACAGCAAGCACCCATTCGCCGATCTCTAAATCGTCGCTATTCCCTAATGGAATAGATGGAAAGTTTTCTCCTTCAATTTTTATAACAGCAATATCAGTGGAGGGGTCCGTTCCAACAATGGTAGCATCATATTTAGAATTGTCGTTAAGAACAACTTGTATTTCACTGGCATTGTCAATAACATGATTGTTCGTTACGATATAACCTTTCGATGAAATAAATACTCCTGAACCTGCACCAGATCCAAATTGTTTGAATTCTTTACCACCGGCCCCAGGGCCGTAGAAGAACTCTTGAAAAATATCTCTTTGAAAAGAGGTATGCACAACTTTTGTGGTGACATGAACCACAGAATTGATAGAATTCTTTGATGCTTCTCTAAAATCAATAGAATTCAATCCGGAAAAGTTTGCGGTTTTTACGGGTATTCTTCGATTGCCATCGATTAAATATTCAGAGTTGTAAACGGTGTTGTTTGCATTCTCTCTCGTTTTTTTTTGGGTGGCCAAAAATATAATTAGTGGTAATGAGCCACCTATGATTCCAATAATAAGTGTTTTGAATAAGATTGAGTTCTTCATGAAATGATTTATTAATTACACAAGTTTAACACCTAAGACCTATATTTTGGTACATCTCCTATGTTAAAGATTGTTAAGCTGAAATTGTTAAAAATGAAATCAATAATCAATACATTTGTATAATATGACCATTCCCTTTTACAAGTATCAAGGCACTGGAAATGATTTTATCATTATCAATTCCTTCAATACAGAAAAAATACAACTTGACGTCAATCAGATTCAGCATGTTTGTAGCAGGAAGTTTGGAATAGGTTCAGATGGCCTTATTTTGATAAAAAAATCTATTGGACATCATTTTAAAATGGAGTTTTTCAATCCTGATGGATCTCAAAGTTTTTGTGGTAATGGAGCAAGATGTGCTGTTCACTTTGCTTATTCATCAAAGATAATTAACGATAATCCTTGTGTTTTTGAGGCTTTTGATGGTGTTCATAAAGCATATGTTTGTCAAGATGAGGTTAAGGTGGAAATGAGCAACATAGGTTCAATCGAAACGATTAGTGTAGATAACAATAGAGAGTTGAATAGTGCTTCATATTTTTTAGAAACGGGTTCTCCACATTTTGCATCTTATGTCAAGAAAAAAGCAGAGCTAGATTTAATTATCGATTACGGTAAGAAAATCAGGTTTTCAGAAGAATATAAAAATGAAGGAGTGAATGTGAATTTGATTTATGAATTAGATTCAAGGCGAATTGAGATGAGGACGTATGAAAGAGGGGTGGAAAATGAGACACTGTCCTGTGGTACAGGAGCTACTGCCTGCGCATTGATTCATTCAGCACATTCTAACTCAGATGAAAATATGATTGAAATCGAAACAAAGGGCGGTATTTTAAAGGTGTCATTCGACAAAATGAGTAATGGTCAATTCTCCAATGTGCATTTAATGGGTCCTGCTAAACAAATTTTTCATGGACAAATCGAGATTTGATTTCACATTCGGGCATTTAACACCTTTGACGACTTATAAAGCGTCGAATGATTTATCTCTTTGGATTTTCCATGTCGATAAAACACCTCCTCATGTGGGGCTTTCTGTAGGAGAGATGTTTTTCAGTCTCAAGAGTAATGGGAGAGATGAGGTGCCTACAATTAAGCTAATCCAAACTGTTGAAAAAAAGAGAATTAAGTGTGTGGTTTTAAATCTAAGGTTTAGTATTGGCTTAGGTGAAGTGCGCCGGATATTTTACTCATATGATCGAGCCATTTCAGCAAAGATGTCTTGTTTGGCTCCAATCAAGCATGTATTAAATGTTTCTGAAAATGTTTTGAAACTTTCGGAGCTTTTATCCTATTTGAATGACAAGAATATGATGAAAGAATATCATGGTTTTAATGTAACGGAATCCGAATTGGGAATTTTGAGTTATGGACCAGAGGACATAGACAAACGATTGAATCTCTTACATGCATAATGACGATTTAATTTTTTTGAGACTTGTAGAATTGAGAGATGCAGCTCTTATTTTGGGCTGGGAAACAGACAAAGGATTAGGAAGATATACTGAAATAGATGCTCCTTTAACCATTGGCTTCATTGAAGCCATTATAAAAGAACAACATAATGTATTTGACACGGGCCAAGTACGGTTTATTATTTGTAACAGCCATACCAATATGCCCGTGGGAATGGTGGATTTATACAATATTGATTTTATTATTGAATCGGCAGAGGTAGGAATTGCCATAGTTGATTCTATAAATAGACGAAAAGGATTTGCTAGTGCAGCCCTAGATGAAATTAAGGAGTACGCAGCCAATGTAATAGGTGTATATTGTTTGAGGTCTTTTGTTGAGGTTGATAATTTACCTAGTTCTTTTCTTTTTAAAAGTCTAGGTTATGAAATTGAAGAATCGAATGTAGGTATGTTAGGTAAGAAGATGAATATTTATAAACTAGAATTTTGACGTATTATGAAAGGAAATAGGATAAAGATTTTAATTACCGTTGTCTCTGCAGTCATTTTATTAGTAATTATTTTGTTGCCAAAAATCAGCTTGTATTTTGCCAGTGAGTCCTTTACAATTAACAAAAAGGAAACCGTTTTCTTTATAGATAAGAAGTCCTCCTTAAAAGAGCTTGCCGAAAAGCTTAAAGCTGAGAAAATCATAGAGGATACAGACGCCCTAATAGAAATTGGCGATTATAAAGGGCTTGATGAAAATAAAATAGCATTAGGCAAATATATTATAGCGCCTGGAACCAAAATCAAAGACTTACTGAATGGATTTACAATCAATTCCAAAGGCAATGGTAATGCAGAGGTAGAGGTTACCATTACATTTAATAATTGCAAGGGTATGTATCAGTTGGATCAGCTATCCAAAAAAGTTTCTGAGACCATACTTATAGACAGTGCTTCATTATCTTCTTATTTGAATGACCCTTCTACATATAGTAAATATGGTTTTTCAAGAGAGCAATTTCCTGCGATGTTTATTCCTGATAGTTACAAAGTGTTTTATGACACTGATGAAAAACAATTTGTAGAAAAAATGGCCAAAGAATTTAAGAAGTTTTGGACACCTAAGCGAATCGAAAAGCTTGGTCAAATCAATTTATCATCGCCTTCTGAACTTTATACTCTAGCAAGCATGGTGTACCTAGAACAATCTAGACTTGAAAAAGAATGGAGTGACATTTCAAAATTATATTTAAACCGTATGGAAATAAATATGCCATTACAATCAGATCCTACATTTGTATATTGTTGGGGTGATGAATTAAAAGGGGTCACTAGGTTACTATATGAACACAGAGACATTGACTGCTCCTACAATACCTATAAGATCAAGGGCCTTCCTCCAGGACCAATTTGTCTTGTAAACTCTAAAGTTCTCAAGGCTTCATTAAACCCTAGTGATGTAAATTACTTGTATATGTATGGTGATGGAACGCGGCATTACTTCAGTAGAAATTACAGTGGACATATTCGCAATACCAGAAAGTAGTGCAATTACTTATTCTATAAACTATGAAAAGAAGAACATTTTTTAAATTCGGATTAACAACAACTGCTTTGGCTTTATTAAAAAGCAATGGGATATTTGGTAAGCCGATTCCAAAGGAAGAACCCAAAGCCGATCTTATAAAACGCAGTAATATTGTTATTTCTACCTGGAGTCATGGTATCAAGGCGAATGATGAGGCATGGAAGGTTTTATCTGATGGAGGTAAATCGATAGATGCAGTAGAGGCAGGGGTCAGGATTACGGAAGCTGATATCACAAATCGCAGTGTAGGAATAGGAGGAAGGCCTGATCGTGAGGGGCATGTTACATTAGACGCGTGTATAATGGACGAAAATTCAAAATGCGGCGCTGTTGCTTGTTTAGAAGGGATTAAACATCCTGTATCTGTAGCTCGAGCAGTAATGGACAAGACACCTCATGTGATGCTTGTCGGAGAAGGGGCTCGTGATTTTGCCATTGAGCAAGGATTTGAAAAATGTAAAACACCAATTAAAGAGGTGAAAAAGGATTGGAAAGAATGGAAGAAAGAAAATAAAGAACTGCTAAGAAAACCAAGGATAAATCATGAGAACCATGATACTATAGGTATGCTGGCTTTGGATGAATTTGGAAATATAAGTGGATCTTGCACAACCAGTGGTTGGGCGTATAAAATGCATGGAAGAGTAGGGGATTCACCAATCATTGGTGCAGGGTTATTTATTGATAATGAAATTGGTGGTGCATGTGCCACAGGAATGGGAGAGGCGATAATAAGAATCGCCGGAAGTCATACTGTTGTGGAGTTAATGAGGCAAGGAAAATCTCCTCAAGATGCTTGTCGGTTGGCAGTAGAGAGAATTATTTCAAAACATGATGACTTGACTGGTCTTCAATGCGGTTTTATTGCGTTGGATGTGTACGGCAGGGTCGGTTCATATTCCGTTTACTCCGGATTTAATTATGCATTTCAAAAAGAAGATGGAAAGAATGTGATGGTAGATTCTGAATATAATAGAAGCTGGTAATCCATTATATAACATTTAATTAGGCGTATTTATTTCTATTTATTATTCAGGTATACCCCTTAATCTCAAAGTGAATTCTAATACTTGTGACCACCCTTTCCAATGGCCGTAATCATTGATGGTGTCGTTATGCCAAATAAAAGTAAAGTCTCCACCATATTTTTTAGTTTCTATATAAAGAGCTGCTATTATTTCTTGTGCTTCTTCAGGTTTCATTTTTAGGTATTCATTAAGTGTTCCATCCATATATGCAAATGGGTGAATTTTTAATTTGGTTATCTCATTGGTCATTACATTAAACCAAAGGTGTTTTCTAGCCGTACCTGCTCGATATCCACAAATATCAGCATACCCCATAGTGAAATCATTTTCAATCTCCTGTTCAATGAGTGTTTCATAGGTATGAGGCAATGTAAGCTTTAAGAAATGCTGTCGGCTATTTCGAATATGTTTTGATAATATATTTTGAAGTCTTTCGATTTCTTGATGTACAAAAAACTCATTTGAGTTGGATTTGTAGCTTGGATGAATACCTATCGTAGAAATCTCCGCCATTTTCATTATCAGACGAATATGTCTTTTATGCTTATGGGATATGTTTTTATCGAATTTTCCATAATTTCCCAAAAGCCAAAATAATTTCACATCATATCCTCTCCTTTGGATGTCATAAATCAAATCAAAGTTGTCAAAAGGATCTTTTTTGCTACCGCTAATAACCAATTTTCGTTCTAGAAGTTGTTTTGTGTTTTTGGTCCATAGGTCTTTTAGATTCGAGAGAATGTTTCTTACGGGGCTTTTGTGCTTGTAGGCATATGCCTTATCGATGTCGAAAGTTGGAACAATTTGAGGGTGATGAATTTTGTTTTCATATTTAAGACCACAATTGTATTTGAAAAACGCTAGAATATCTTCTGCCCATCGATCACACATCGTATAGTGATGCCAATTAAATCGATACAATACGGAATGCTTTCCTTGATGTCTTCCATGATGATCGATTAGAGTTGAGTTGTATTCTTCATATCTTGTGATGATATAAAAAATGCTTGCAAACGGATCTGTTTTATCATTGATTGTAAGACACTCTTCTTTATAAAATTGCTTCTTGTTAATACTGAAGTTATATACGCCTTCTCGAAAGAGAATAGAAGAGGGGGTGAGTGATTTTATTTCCTTATCAAAGGATGCTCTTGAATAATTAAATTTTGACACCTCTGAGTTTATAAACGATTCTTTATTGGTAGTAAATTCGTATGTTAAATCTCTTTCTTTAAAAATGAAATCGAAAGTATATCTTAATCTATTTGTTATGTTTTCAACGAAAATCAGCATTGATTATAAATCACTTAATATTTTAGAGCAAATAAATTTTCCTGCATTTCCATCCCCAAATATCGGCGGATAAGTAAAATCATTTTTGGAAAGTAAGTGGGTAATTGCGGCCTTGATTTTATTATAGTCTGAACCAGTTAGGATTGCATTTCCATTTTCCACTATTTCAACCCATTCGGTTTGTTCTCTAAGTATAACACACGGTTTTTTGAAGAAATAGGCCTCTTTTTGAAGACCACCACTATCTGTTATTATTAAACGCGATTTTTTTTCGAGCGCTATTATATCTATGAATCCTGCAGGAGGTATTATTATGATATTGACATTACTTGTTATTTTTTTCACAAGCTCTTGGTTTTTTAGCTCACTAATCTTATTTTTTGTCCTAGGATGTAGTGGTAAAACTATTTTTAACTGGGTTTCTTCTTGACAGTTTAATAAGGCTTTTAAAATATTGCTTAGATTTTCTTCTGAATCGGTGTTGTTATCACGATGAATAGTACAAAGGACATAATTGTCGTTTTCCAATTCAAGGGTATCCATTAATTCAGAAGAATGCTCTTTTTGACCAAAATACATGCTATTATCTAACATAATGTCACCACAATGATAGATATTCGGGTTGTCCATAGAGGCTTTCTTATTTGTGTCAGTGCTAAAACCTTCCTTTTTTAAATTGAATATACCCTGTTTGGTTGGGGAAAAAAGCAAGCTGGACATATGATCACAAGAGATTCTATTGATTTCTTCGGGCATTTTTTTATTGAAACTTCTGAGACCGGCTTCAATATGAACGATGGGTATATGAATTTTAGAGGCCGCCAATGCACCGGCTATTGTGGAATTTGTGTCACCGTACAAAATAACCACATCAGGAATCTCCTTTAAAAGTATTTCTTCAATGCCCTCAATCATCTTGGCCGTTTGTTTACCATGACGACCAGATCCGACATTAATGTTGTAGGTTGGGTTAGGAATGCCTAATTCTTCAAAAAATATTTGTGACATGTTTTGATCATAATGCTGTCCTGTGTGTACTATGATTTCGTTGATTTCATTTTTAAATGATGTCTCTATTGCTCTGCTAATTGCAGACGCCTTAATGATTTGAGGTCTCGCCCCTACAATAGTCACTATTTTTCTTGAAGATTCTTCCATACGATATATTTACGTCGTAAAATTAAATATTATACTTACAAAGTATAAATTACTTTTGGCTTTAATACGTTTAATTGAATACTTTCGAACTATGTCTAAAAAAAACAAGAAAAGAATCAATGTTGTTTATTCCACCAATCCTGATTTTGAATTTCAAGAGGAGGATAATGCGGAGTATGAAACCAGGCCACCCAAAGAACAACTTTTATACGTTTCTTTAGATCGAAAAAACCGTGGAGGTAAAGAGGTTTCATTGGTTGAAGGATTTGTCGGTACAGATGACGATTTAAAAGATTTATCAAAGCTTCTAAAAAACAAATTTGGTGTGGGAGGATCGGCAAAAAATGCAGAAATATTAATTCAAGGAAATTTCGTGAAAAAAATGGTGATATTTCTTATTGAAAAGGGGTATCGAGTGAAACAAAAGGGAGGGACATAAATAATTACAAGTGTGAAAAAAGGTATTCTATTTATTATTCTTTCTGGAATTTGCTTTTTGTTGGTTAATTTCTTTGTTAAACTATTTGGTCAAAGTGGAGCAACAAATGAATTGTTTTCTCACAATTTTCAGCATATACCAGCTCACGAACTCGTGTTGGCAAGATCGTTGGTTTCATTTTTAATAAGCGCTGTGATTATTAAATTAAGGGGATATCCTTTTTTTGGCGTAAATAAAAAATGGCTTCTTATTCGGGGCATATCAGGAACTATCGCGCTGACTATTTTTTTTATGACTATCCAAAACTTGCCATTTGCCATAGCTGCGGTTATACAATACTTAGCTCCGATTTTCACTATGCTCTTTACCATGATTATAATTGGAGATCGTATTTATAGAATTCAATGGCTATTTGTAGCCTTGGCTTTTATTGGTGTAGCATTAATCTCCTTACAGGGTTTGATTAGCAGTAAAGATGGAATAGCTATTGATTATTTATGGCTTGGTCTGGGTATGTTGTCAGCTTCAATATCTGGTGTTGCATATACTGCAATTGTTAAGCTCAAATCCACAGATCATCCGATTAACATTGTTCTGTACTTTCCAATGGTTTCTATTCCTTTCATGACGCTATGGTGTATGTTTGACTATGTTCATCCTATCGGAATAGAATGGATCTTTTTAATATTGATAGGAGTTTTTACACAATTTGCGCAAATCCTTTTAACAAAAGCCTTGCATTTTGGTCATGCTTCAGTAATTGTACCGTTTCAGTATCTCGGAATCATATATGCGCTTCTCATTGGATTGTTTATTTTTGACGAGAGACTAAACGTAATTGTATATTTGGGTGTCTTTTTGATTTTAGTCGGTGTTTTGTTAAATACAGTATATCGTCACATCTACAAGAAAACTTGAATCAATTTTTAATAAATTTACTTTATGCCTATTGATCGTTTGAAACTTGCTCAATTCGGAAACTTAGAATTGCTTGCTAAGCAAGTGGTAGAGGGTTTTATTACGGGTTTACATAAGAGTCCTTTTCATGGTTTTTCAGTTGAGTTTGCTGAACATCGGTTGTATAATAATGGAGAATCCACAAGACATATTGATTGGAAGCTTTACGGAAGAACCGAGCGAATGTATACCAAGAAGTATGAGGAAGAGACCAATTTGAGATGCTATTTTGTAATTGATTCGTCTAGCTCGATGTATTTCAAATATGATGAGGTTTCCAAGTTTGAGTTTTCAGTTTATTCAGTAGCTAGCTTAATGGAGCTTTTACGACGTCAGAGAGACGCGGTTGGTTTAAGTTTTTTCAATGAAAAAGTTGAATTTGTTAGTGAATCTAAATCTTCTCAAAGTCACCATCGTCGATTATATGCTGAACTTGAAAAAGGATTAAAAGCATATAATCCAAAGGAAAAGAATGAAACGACTACTGCTGATTCTTTACATGAAATTGCAGAGTTAATTCATAAAAGAAGTCTTGTCGTCATATTTACAGATTTATTAGATGATCCAAATCGAGTTAATGAGGTTATTGAATCTTTACAGCATTTGAAGCATAATAAACATGAAGTGGTTTTATTCCAAGTGTTGAACAATGCAGTGGAAAAAGATTTAGGGCTTGAAAATAGACCCTATGAGCTTATCGATATGGAGTCTGGTGAAAAAATGAAGCTCAACCCTAATGAAATAAGGGAAGCTTATGAGAAACGAATTAAATCTTATTTCGAAGAGATTAGATTAAAATGCGTGAATCTGAGTATCGACTTTGTTGAGGTAAATATTGCTGATGGTATAGAGCCTGTTCTTCAACAATATCTCATTAAAAGACAAAAGCTACATTAAAGCGATTTGTTAGTTTGTGTTTCTGACCTTTAAAGTGGCTGAAATAAAATCTTTTGTTCCATGTACCATATCCATCCAAAAACCATTTTTATTATAGGTGGTGTTTTTTACTCCTATTTTAATTTCCTCATCTGTATCCATATACGTTCCAAAAAGATGATCCCACCAGTTAAAGAAAGTGCCTAAGTTTTTCCCGAAATGATTTTCATCATTACTGTGATGTATTTTATGTGCTTTTGGAGATATCAATATGTATTTACCAAACCATCCCAGAGACCAATTTAAATCTGCATGTAAAATAAACGCATAAAATTCTCTTCCAAAGGCTAGGAAAATAAAATATTCAGGAGGAACGCCCAATAAAAGAAACACAAAAACATCAATTATGGTTAAGAACCCCTTTTCTAAAAAATGACCCCGGGTGGTTGTAATTAGATTGAATTCTGTAGCAGAATGATGGTACTTATGCAATTCCCAAAATGGCCTTTTGTGCATGAAGTAATGCCAGATGTAGTGTTTAAAATCTGAAATAGCAAAAACGAGCATAAATACAACGATGGGAGATCCTATTTTATTAACCAAATGAACCTCGTATACGCTATGCATCACAAGGCTCGTTGTCGCATAAAACAATCCAAAGGAAAATAGCAGCACAAACAGGTCGTATAAATTAAAAATAGATAATGCCCAGCACCATAAATCGCCATAGGTAGATTTAGATCGATTTGACAGTATTCTTTTTAATGATGATTTGGTCCACCCAATAGACATGATTTCGACGATTGCCGCTAAAAGGAAGATACCCATGTTTAAAGCCAAGGCATATAAACTAAAAGAGGCTATTCTTGAGATGTTAAGAAATAAATCAATAAATCCTTTTGGGTTCGAAAAAATGAGAGAAAATTTTTCTTGGTAATAAATTACTACGAGAATAACGATTAGGGATAAAAGAAGAATTATTTTTTTTTTCAAATGACAATGTTTTCTTAAAAGTATAGATTAATCAAATTATTTACAACATCATTTTAAATGTCGTATCTTTGCGCCCAATTCTTTTTTATGGCACATAAGTCGGGTTTTGTAAATATTGTAGGAAGTCCAAATGTAGGAAAATCTACTTTAATGAATCGTTTGGTCGGCGAACGAGTTTCTATTGTTACATCTAAAGCTCAAACTACAAGGCATCGAATTATCGGTATTGTAAATGATGAAGATTACCAGGTTGTCTTTTCAGATACACCAGGAGTTGTAAATGCCGCATACAAATTACATGAAAACATGATGGACAGCGTGCAGGGATCCATAAAGGATGCAGATGTATTGTTGTTTGTAACTGATACTCATGAAAAAGAAATGAATCATCGTAAAACACTGGATAGAATTAAAAAGCTTGAAATTCCTGTTTTTTGCTTGATTAATAAAATTGATTTGTCTGAACAGGATCGGGTTTTTAAGAGAATAGCGTATTGGAAAGAACAGCTTCCAAATGCTAAAATCTATCCGATATCAGCGTTACATGATTTTAATATTGAAAGTGTATGGACGGAGATTGTATCTCATATTCCAGAAAGTCCTCCATATTATGATAAAGAAGACTTAACAGATCGTCCATTGCGATTCTTTATTTCAGAAATCATTCGTGAAAAAATATTTGAGTTATGTCAAAAAGAGATACCATACAGCTGTCAAGTTCTTGTGGAGGAATATAAAGAGGATGGCCGTATGATTCGAATTCGTGCCCAAATCATAGTCGAAAGAGATTCTCAGAAAGGAATAATTATAGGTAAGGGAGGAGAAATGCTTCAAAAAATAGGAAAAAAATCAAGAATTGATTTAGAGAATTTTTTAGATAGAAAAGTATTTCTTGAAAATTTTGTCAAAGTTGATAAAGACTGGAGGAGCTCAGAGCAAAAGCTAAAAAAATACGGTTACTAAAAGAACAATATGTCAAATATTATCGCCATCGTAGGAAGGCCCAATGTGGGTAAATCGACTCTTTTTAATCGGCTTACAGAGTCAAGAGACGCCATTGTTAAAGAAGTCAGTGGTGTAACTCGAGATCGAATATATGGTCAAGGCCAGTGGAATGGTTGTAAGTTTTCTGTTATTGATACAGGAGGTTATGCTCGAACTAAGGAAGATATATTTGAAGGCGAAATAAGAAGGCAGGTAGAATTGGCCATTGACGAGGCTTCGGTTATAGTTTTTATGGTTGATGTGACCACGGGTGTGGTTGAGATGGATTTGGTTGTTGCCAATCTATTAAGAAAGAGTAATAAAGAAGTCCTTGTTGTGGCAAATAAGGTTGACAATACGGCAAGAGTTGGTTTGTCTTCAGAATTTTATTCTTTTGGTTTAGGCGATGTTTTTGACTTGTCTGCTACGAATGGCTCAGGTACAGGAGAAATACTAGACAAATTGGTTACCTTTTTTGATATTGAGGATGAATCCGTATTAGAAGAAAACAATCTTCCTAGGTTGGCCATTGTTGGTAAGCCTAACGTCGGAAAATCATCAATAATTAATGCTTTTATTGGAAAAGATCGAAATATTGTAACCGATATATCTGGAACAACGAGAGATTCAATTCATACAAGGTATAATGCTTTTGGTTTTGATTTTTTATTGATTGATACCGCAGGAATTCGTAAGAAAGCCAAAGTCACTGAGGATATAGAATATTATTCTGTTTTACGCTCTGTAAGGACCATTGAAAATTCAGACGTTTGTTTATTTATGGTGGATGCACAAGAGGGCATTCAAAAACAGGACTTGAATATTTTTTATATGATTGAAAAGAATTCTAAGGGTGTTGTTGTATTGGTCAATAAATGGGATTTAATAGACAAAGACCACGCTTCGGTTAAGCAATACGAAGACAAAATTCGTGAACAGCTTGCGCCTTTTAACGATGTTCCGATTATTTTTACTTCAACGGTTACGAAGCAGAGAATTCATAAGGCCATTGAAACAGCAATGACCGTTTTTGAGAATAGGATTCAAAAAATACCTACTTCAAAATTAAATGACATTATGCTTGATGTTGTGCATGCTACGCCACCTCCATCAGTTAAAGGAAAATATATAAAAATTAAATTTATTCAGCAATTACCTACTCACGCACCCTCTTTTGCTATATTCTGTAATTTGCCTCAATATGTTACGGATGGATATAAGAGGTTCTTTGAAAACAGATTACGTGATAACTTTGATTTCAAAGGTGTCCCGGTTAAAATTTTCTTTAGAAAAAAATAGAGGTCGCCTATAGGAGATTATCTCATGATGGTCACATGACCTGTTCTCGTTATCTTTTCGTCAGTATCCTTTTGTTTGTATAAGATTTTCCAAGTATAAATTCCGTCGGGGCACATATATGGACTTTTTGAATAAGTTCCATCCCATCTCGCATCAGCATCTTTACTCTCCCAAACCATTTCTCCCCATCTATTGAAAACCAAAAGTTGAAAGTTGAATTTATCAAAACCTTCTAGAAACACAGGGCCCCATGTTTGGTTGTGCTCATCTGAATCTGGAGTAAAAGTATTGGGTACATAAAGATCATAGGTCTCATTTAGCGTAAGGATTAAACTACTTGTACTTTCACAGCCCTCATCTGAAATGGCTGTCAAAAACACCTCTAAGAAATCGTTGTTTATGGTAATGCTGTAATCCGGATTTGTATTACTAGAACTATTCCCATTTCCAAAATCCCAAATATATTGAGCGCTGTTTACCGATTGATTGGTGAAGCTTACCAATTGTGTTGGTGATGTGAGAACCGTAGGGTTTGCTGTAAATTGAGAAATCGGTTCTGGAAGAACACACACATAGTCTATTGCTTCAGTTGAGCTTAGACAAAAGTTTGTTGAATTGATATCTAGCTGAATATCATAACATCCTTGGATTTCAAAAGTGTAATTTAAGATTGGAGAATTCCCAGTTGCAACTCCATCAATAAACCAAGAGTAGATCACGTCTGTATCTGCTGTACTGAAGTTTGCGGATAGTGCTACATCAAAGGGTGCGCATCCAGAAGTACCTGAGGCAGTAAACCCGCCGTCAATTCCGGTTTGAATGACTATGTCTATTTCCAATATTTCTATACTCTCACAGCCATTGATACTTTGACTTGCATACAATGTTTGTCCGTCGATTAATAGGGATGTGGGGTCAATGATGTTTCCATCTAAGGCTGCATCATACCAGGTGATATCACTTCCAGTAATATCAAGATCTTGTACTGCGGCATTTTCATCTTCGCAAAACACTTGGATGGTTTGGCTTGTGGTTGGGGGAGGGGTGTTTAGTATGGTTATGCTCATTTCTAAAAATGTAGAGCTTTCACATAGAGGGGTTCCGATCGTTTGTGTGGCAAAGTATGTTGTGTTGTTTGTTAAAACGGTATTACTACCGAGGGCAATTCCATTTATATCATACCAATTGATATTTGAGCCATCTACCAATAGATCATTGATTGTTGGTGTATCTGTTTCACAAAACGTCGGTGCATTATTCAAAGCAGTGGGAGCCATTGGGTCATTTAAAGTAACTGCAATAGATAAACTATCTATGCTTTGACAGCCAGTTAATGGATCGATATCAATAATTATATATTCACCTTGCTCTAGTGAATCATTCGTGTTAACAGGCACAATTGAGCTCCCATCATCAAAAAAGTATGTAGGATAATTACCAATTACATTCAAATCTCCAACAAGTAGATCAGCTATCACACAAAATACTGGTGAGGAGTTGTTTGTTGTGGGAGCTGAAAGATTGGTTAAAGAAACATTTATTTGAAGACTGTCAATACTTTCACAGCTGTTACCAGGTCCTGTTTGGGTAACATAGTAAGTACCTGTTAACGCCAAATCACTTTCTGATAAAGCTATAATTGATGTTCCGTCCCAAAAGAAAAAGTTGAGTACTCCTCCATTACCTGTAGCACCTAACCCACCTATAGTAATAGAGTCGGATTCGCACAATTGAACGTTGTTATTAGTTATTTGAGGCGCAGAAGATTGTTCAATGATAACGTTGATACTTACACTATCTGATTGGTTGCAGCCGTTCGCATTGTCTATTTGTGAAACATAATAAAGACCTGTGACTAATGTGTCGGTTAATGAGGCCGTTGATACAATTCCTCCTATGTCCACACTAATTATGGGCGTATTAGAAAAAGTGACAGGAAGGTCATCTACGATTTGACCATCTTCAATACATGCATTGTAATTATTATTGGTGATAACGGGTGCTGGTGTTTGTGGTGAAACAAGAACAATGGGATTGATGGTTTCAGATGATGAGCATGCTCCGACAGTAATTGAAAAGAAATATGTGCCAGGATTAAGATTGCTTATGGTGCCTGAGGAGCTTGTACCGGATACGCTTCCACTTGGATTGCCATTGATGGTCCAGTTTTCGGGGGAAGGAAGATTGACGAAAGAAACACTTCCAGTAATATTGGGGCATATGGGCTGGGTTACCACATCAATTTCAGGAGGAGATGGAGAATTTGTAACGTTTACGGTGATGATGTCGGAATTAACAGTGCTACACGAGCTTCCTGAAACCAATACTTGGTATTGTGTAGTTGTTTGAATATTGTTTACTGTTAACGTTTCCGAATTGGCACCTGAAATATCTTCCCAAACCCCAGTGTTGAGTACTTGCCATTGTAGATCTAAACCATTGGGATTATCAATACTTAGCGTAGCGGTATTATTTCCAGAACACAAAAATTCATCACCAGATACCAAGCCAGCCACACAAGGACTTGTGAGGCATAGGTTTGGGTTTGTTTCATTAAACTTTATGAGGGCATATCTATCTTCATTAGAATTATTTGCAACGGGTAAAATTGGATTTGCCACTGTTCCAGACCAATTGGACAGTACCCTGAGACCAGAGGCACCAGGCATGTATCCATAATAAGGAGATAAACTACCAAAATTATATGGTGTAGTTTTTTCAACATATACAACTAGCGAATTCCCTGCTGTATATGAAAATGGTACTGAAAAAACAACTTCAGCTTCGCAATGGGTGGGAGGATTCGAAGCAGGAGGTGTAAATGTCAAATCGCCTTGAAAAACATTAACTGCACCGTTCGCAATTAAATCAGGAATATCCTCATTTGGGAAAACAGAATTAGCTCCATATTCAAAAAGATAAATACTCACATCAGTCATTAAAAAACTCGAGCCTGCCGTAGTCGTTGCGTAATCGATCATCCACCTTAAGCTGAATAAGTTATTACTTGGACCCATTTCTACTGAGGTGTATAAGTTTGCAGACCACCCTATACCCTCACCAGTACCATTATAGTTGGTGGAAATAACATTGAACGTATTCGTAAACGCATAACTTCCGCCAACGGTTATGTCGACAAGATTTTGAGTACGACCGTTAGAAAAAGTAAAAAGAATTACTAAAAGGGAAAAGACAAGTTTCATGGCTACAACAAATAATTAGGATTAGTTACCTAAATCATCTACTCTTTTTTGACGTTGCATTGGATTTTCGTCTCTTCTTTTTCTCATTTTTTGTTGCTTGAACAAATCGTATCTCGAGGGAATTAATTCTCTTGGCCAAGAATTATTGTATAAATCCGTATCGGCAGTTTCTAAAAGTGGATCTAGTCTAAACGAAACCACTTCTTTTTCTAAAATGAAAACTTTTGAGACATCTACTTCACTTCTTCTCCATATTTCTGCGGGGATCCTAATGATTTCTGAAGATTCATCTATGTAATTTATTCTAATTATCAACGGCATTACCAAACCTCCAATATTTTTAAAATTCAATTCGTAAAAGAATTTATTTGAGTTAAGCAAATCAAGGCTTTGGTTATTTCTTTTCACAAATTGAGCGTACTCCAAATCATCAAGTTTGTCTACTTTGAATAGGTCCCTTTTGGCATAGAAGTCATCAATATTAGCGTCCTTTTCATTTATGGTTTCTTTGATCATTTTTTTATTCTCAAGATCTCCTTTGAACTCATCTTTTGTGTCATTCTGTTCTTTTCGAAATGCTTTTTCTGTTTCTGGGTTTTGGGTATTCAACAGGAAAAGTTGAACTGATTCCAAGGATATGTCCACATGGTCGTTGCTGTAAAACCAGCCTCTCCAAAACCAATCTAGATCAACCGCAGATGCATCTTCCATTGATCTGAAAAAATCAGCAGGAGTAGGGTGCTTAAATTTCCATCTCTCACAATACGTTTTAAAAGCATAGTCAAAAAGTTCACGTCCCATGACGGTTTCACGTAATATATTTAAGGCAGTTGCTGGTTTTCCATAAGCGTTGTTTCCAAATTGCCAAATAGATTCAGAGTTGGTCATAATTGGAGAAATATTGGATTTGTCTCCTTTCATGTAATCAGCAATTTTGTATGCAGGACCTCTTCTTGAAGGATAGTCACGTTCCCATTCTTGTTCTGTTAAATATTGGACAAAGGTATTTAACCCTTCATCCATCCATGTCCATTGGCGCTCGTCTGAATTGATTATCATGGGGAAAAAGTTGTGACCAACTTCATGTATAATCACTCCCCACATACCATATTTAGTTCTTTCAGAATACGTGCCATCAGCTTCCGGTCTTCCACCATTGAAGCAAATCATGGGATATTCCATACCTATAGATTTGGAATGAACTGAAATAGCCACAGGGTAGGGATAATCTACGGTATATTTAGAATAGGTTTGTACAGTGTGCGCAACAAGCTTTGTTGAATACCTTTCCCACAAAGGATTCCCTTCTTTTGGATAATACGACATACACAAGACATCTTTTCCGCCAACCGTTGTGTTTTGTGCATCCCAAATGAATTTCCTTGAGGACGCAAAAGCAAAATCTCTTACATTGAATGCCTTAAACTTCCAGGTTTTTGTCGATTTACTATGATTGACTTCCGATGCTTTTGCTTCTTCTTCAGTAACAATAAAAACTGGTGAATCTGATTTTTTTGCTTGCTCAAGTCTTTTTCTTTGATCTCCCGATAAAATTGAAGAAGTGTTTTGAAGTTCTCCTGTTGCACCCAGGATATGGTCTGAAGGAACGGTTATTGAAACGTCATAGTTTCCAAAAGGAAGTGTAAATTCACCTCTTCCTAAGAACTGCTTATTTTGCCATCCTGAAACATCGTCGTAAACACACATTCTTGGAAAAAACTGAGCAACAGTGTAGATATAATTGTCTTCTTTTTCAAAATATTCATAACCCGATCGACCGCCCACAGCCATTCGATCATTGATGTTGTACCACCATTTGATCTTGAAAGAAATACTTGCGCCTGTTTTTAATGGTTTATCCAAATCTATGCGTAGCATGGTTTTGTTAATAGAATATTTCAAATCGACACCATTGAGACTGGTAATATCTTCAATCTTAAAACCTCCATCATAATCAAACATTTTTCTTTTCAATTGACTGATGTCTCTAAAATCTTCCATTTTCTCAACCTGGATTAGCTTTGTGTCTGAAGTTTTAGAGAAAAGATTTTGATCCAGCTGAAGCCATAAATAACTCAAGGCGTCTGGAGAATTGTTTGTATAAGTAATTATTTCATCACCTTTCAACATCTGTGTTGCGTCATCAATGACTATATTCATTTTATAGTCTGCTTGTTGCTGGTAATAATTGTGGCCAGGAGCACCAGCAGCGTTTCTATATTCGTTGGGGGTAGGTATGAGTTCTTCGATTTGAGCAAACTTTTTTTGCCCTTGTGCTGATGATGTAATGTAAAGGAATGATATTAGAAGAATAATTGGAGAGTATTTCATAATTTTATATCTGTTTGGCGTTTGAAAATAAAGAAACCATAAGTTTCATTTATGTCATTACTATTTCTATATATTATCTTGTTCTGTTGTTCAGTGTATATTCCCATGAACAAATCAAAGCGAACGTTAATTGTTTCAGGTTCAATTTCTTCGCTCTTAAAAAAGAAGTAACAATTCCCATCGTTATTTAGTTCAAATCCTTCGTAAAATAGTTGAGTAATTTTTTTGGCCTGAGAAATCTGGAACCCTTTAAGAATAATATTATCGGTTATCTCTTTGATTAGTTTTTTATCAATCAAAGCGCTTTCGAGACCTTTATAATTTTCGATGTCATTTTCTGCGATCTCGTTTAAATCATGCGACGAAACTTTAATACTAATTTCTAGGCACGAACATTTATCGTCATATTCCATTTCGGCAAAAGCAAAATACGTTTCATGGGCAAAGGTCAGTGTATGAAAACTTAAAAAAATGAGAGTAAAAATTTGCTTCATTGAGCAGCGAATTTACAAATAAGATTCTAATCTTTTAAATTGTTAAGGATATAGATTTTGTTGATATTTTAAGAAGAAGTTTTTTCTACGAATAAAGCCCCATCTTCATGAGGCTTTAAAACAAACAACAAACAAATTCCCGTAGATCTATGCCTAACGTAGGAATACCTTCTCTCCTTTCCGCAGTTGTTCATCCGGAGAAGGAAAATGATTCTTTCTCATCAATGCGTTTAATCGAACGCCATATAGTTGTGACATTTCGATAGGGCTTGAATTTTCTGATAAAATAATAAACTTATTATGTTTCGATCTAAATCTTTTGGGTTCCAAATACACGATGTCATCTGTTTTTAGTATTTCTTGGTTATACCGTTTTGTGTTATTGTACTTGTGAATTTGTCGAAGAGTTAGGCCGAATCTTTTCGCTAATTTATAGTAGGTGTCCCCTTCTTTTACTTTGATGGTGTTTAAATCATTAACGATCTGTAAATTTCGACTTTGAGAACTGATATACTCTCCTATCGGTTTTGGAGTATTAGTTTCTTCGTCAAAAGTATACAGCTTGAGATCTTCAATGATGCTAATAATACGACTGGCATAATTAGGGTTTGTGGCATACCCTGCTTTACTAAGTCCTTCGGCCCATGCCTTATAGTCATTCATATTTAAGAGAAATAACTCACTATATCTTTTGTTTTTGGTCAAAAATTCACTGTGGTCATAATATGACTCTAAAACGCTTTTATAGCTTCTAAAACACTCATTTTTAGAATCGTCATCATGATAGGTCTTTCCTCCAGTCCAGTAGGATCCGCACTTAATGCCAAAATGATTATTAGATTTTCTTGCGAGCTCCGATTTGCCTGAACCTGATTCTAATATTCCCTGTGCCAATGTAATACTTGCTGGGATTTTATATATCCTCATATTTTCAATGGCATAAGAGTTGTAGTTTTCAACATATTCCATACGATTGTTTAGCCCCGCAGCCAAACTTTGAAATGCTATAAACATGAGCATTATAAATATGGTGTTGAATTTCTTTTTCATTCTTTATTGGTTCGCGTTATATCCAACGAGATTATTGCTTTTTGGTTTCATTTTTCCACAGAAACACAATCTTTCATTTAATTGAACATCTGACGGGCGTTAATATATGGAAGTGATGAAAAAAATAAATTGAAGTATGCTGCTTAAATCGATATTCGAATAAGTCTTAGGATTTATATCCTATATTTCTTGAAAAAAGCATCCCAGTTCCAAATATAGTTACAAACAACTTCGTCCATTCTTTTAAGGAATAAAGGATTAGGGGATCTCATTCGTTTGAAATACTCATCTTGATACTCGTTGAGCTTATATTTATGGAATATAGCTCTTGACATGCCATAAATCCAGTTCTTTGATGGATGATTTATTCTTGAAATGAAGCTTTGGTAGTTGCGAATTAAATTTTCAAATTCATCGACATCCATCTCATAGACTTTAGATAGCTTCGAAAAAATAAGTTTCTCGACATTTGCCGCTTGATGAGCATCAAAGGTGCTTTCAAGAAAGGAAAGATTACCCACAATGATGATTAGGCCAAATTCACCACTCGCATTTTCGCTGATATTAGGGGGGCTTACAAAGACAGGATCTTCATTAATGAGAGAGGCTACTTCACAAAATCCTTTATCTACACATTCAAAAATGGCGTTGATGAAAATATTGGCAACTTGATTGTCAGATAACTTTTTTTTGATCAGTGTGCTAAACATACTCATTTAATCCTTGGTTTTATCAAAGTTAATATGTCTGTTACGTCGATTTAAATGGGGTTTCATAGGTTTATCAACGAAGTTTTCAACATTGTTTCAGAATTTCCAAAAAAAATATACTTTTGCTCCAACAAAAAAGACAACAATGAATGCAATAATTAAGACGAGTAAAGGAGACATGAAAGTCGAGTTTTTTAATGATGACGCACCGACTACGGTTGGAAACTTTATCAAATTAGCAAAAGATGGTTATTTCGATGGTCTTAAATGGCATAGGGTAATTCCAGACTTTGTAATCCAGGGAGGATGCCCGAATACACGTGAAGGAGAAAGTGGAATGCCTGGTACAGGTGGTCCAGGTTATCAAATTGATTGTGAGTTAAATGGTGGAAATCAGCATCATGACCGTGGGGTATTGTCAATGGCTCATGCAGGAAAAGATACAGGTGGTTCTCAATTCTTCGTTTGTCATAGTAGAAACAATACTTCTCATTTAGATGGTGTCCATACTTGCTTCGGTAAAGTGATTGATGGACTTGAAGTAATTGATTCCATTTCAGAGGGAGATGCGATTGAACAGATAGTTGTTTTATAACGTTGCGACTTAGCTGCTTTACACTGCAGTCAGTTTTTTTTTAATAGTATGGCCAAAATCACAAATATTGTGATTAGAATGGCGTATACCGTCATTCCTATTCGTATAGCTTTTTTCGCTTCTAGATATTTTCTGTCAAATCCATTGGTCTCAAAACTCCGGACTTGACTCATAGTATGTACTCCCCAACAAATCATGCCAAACATAAGCTTCTGCATTCCTGTCAGTGGTAGATTCTTTTTGTTTGTTTCTGACAAGTTTTTTTCTAGAGAATCATCAGTCATACTCGATTTATTTAAGATGTTTTAAATGGCCTACTGTTTTTTTTCTAAAGATAATTGATTGCACTGTAAAAGATATCATTATGAATATAGGCTATTCCTCACTATGTCCTGAATACTTTTTGCTTACTACCATCGCTGTATAATTTGATCAATAGAGTGTTGGGCTTGTCGTTTATTTCTCGTCCCATTACATCTACAATTTTTACAAGAGATTTAGTATGCTGTGGAGATAAATCGCTAATGGAATTAGTAGCCTCGGAAACATCCAAAATGAATAATCCATGTCGGGTATCTGAAACCAAAACATTACCTGATGGTAAATTGGGATATACACCCCAGGCACCGTGCCAAGAATAAGGAATAGATGGGCCAGGTTCAGTATCATAAAACCCGACTAATAAAGGGTCATTAGGATTAGAAATATCAAATATGTATAACCCATCGTGATAATAGCTAATGAATAAATATTCATCCTTAATAATTAAGTTATGTGGTATTGAGTTTGCTCCTCCTCCAGAATTCACCGAGGATAAAATGGTGATATTGGAAAAGTCGCTTACGTCACATATCTGTACGTCAGTATTAAACGTTTCCTCTGCAAAAACATAGATATTCCCTTCATTATTCAACCAACCAGAATGATTGTATTCTCCCAAAGAAAGTGACCCGAGCATTGTAGGGTTTGTTTGGTCTAAAG